>JAAHHL010000067.1 GCA_010672185.1 Caldora sp. SIO3E6
AAGGTTACCCGGGTTGATGCCAGGTTTTTGAGCTAAGAGATGCAATTTCTTGGGATTTTTTGACTTGCTGCATGATTGAAAGACGAATCTGGTATGGCTTCCACACTTATTCAGCAGACCCTAACTATGAAAGTGCGCCAACAGATGGCAGTATTTGGTTAAATAATCAGGATGATCAATCTCCTCGGATACTGCGGGGGGGTTCGTGGGTATACAATCCCTGGTTCTGTCGTGCTGCTTATCGTGATTGCCTGGAACCGGGCTTAAGATCCCACGGTCTTGGTTTTCGAGTTGTCTGTCGTACCGCTTGGGTATTGTAATTTGAGAATTAAGAATTGGGAATTCAGAATTGATTTAAATTGTACATTTTGTAGGGGCCAATTGTAGGGGCCAATTGTAGGGGCGGGTTTAGGGAAAATCTAAGCCATTTGACCCGAATATTCCCATCAAAACCCGCCCTATCAGCATCCTCAGCCATTTGACCCGAATATTCCCATCAAAACCCGCCCTATCAGCATCCTCAGCCATTTGACCCGAATATTCCCATCAAAACCCGCCCTATCGGCATCCTCAGCCATTTGACCCGAATACTCCCATCAAAACCCGCCCTATCGGCATCCTCAGCCATTTGACCCGAATACTCCCATCAAAACCCGCCCTATCGGCATCCTCAGCCATTTGACCCGAATACTCCCATCAAAACCCGCCCTATCGGCATCCTCAGCCATTTGACCCGAATACTCCCATCAAAACCCGCCCTATCGGCATCCTCAGCCATTTGACCCGAATACTCCCATCAAAACCCGCCCTATCGGCATCCTCAGCCATTTGACCCGAATATTCCCATCAAAACCCGCCCTATCGGCATCCTCAGCCATTTGACCCGAATACTCCCATCAAAACCCGCCCTATCAGCATCCTCAGCCATTTGACCCGAATATTATCATCAAAACCCGCCCTATCGGCATCCTCAGCCATTGGACCCGAATATTCCCATCAAAACCTGCCCTATCGGCATCCCAAGCCATTTGACCCGAATACTCCCATCAAAATAGCAGCAATTGTATCTGTAGGGTACTCAAGAACCCCGACTTCTTGGAGAAGTCGGGGTTCTGAACAGGCTAAGCGCAAGATATATAGCAACCGCCAAGGCGATTAGGACAAGGGGCTTAAGCCCCTTGTTATGAGAATGTCTTAACCGCCCTGGCGACTGCTATAAAAACTGATTTTTCGAGCATTGTTAAGCGATCGCTACAGTCTATTTCTGGTGTACTGCATAAGTGTGTAAGCCATGCCAGAGAAGGCTTTCAAGCATTTACAATCCCAAAAAGTCCAAGGTGCAAGGCATCAATGGGTTCAATTTCCTTGCACCGACTTGGGAAATTTCCTAACACCAATACCTCAACACTCACCTACCACCTAACACCTAACACCTATTCCAACCCGAAAATTACGACTTATTCAGCAAACCCTATTTCAGTTTATGGCGATTTTCAATTGGGTAAACTAACATGATGATTTTTGCAAGACAACAAACCCATAACCATACCAATCGTGATATTCCCTGTACATTTCAATCTCACGCTGCTCATTTTTGAGAATGGTTAACGCCTCTGAATCGTTACTATATATCTGACTAAGGTGATTGATTTTTTCTTGCAGTGGCAGATAATAGTTCCACCATCCCTTTTCTGGAAGAATGAAATGTCCAATTAAGTCATATCCACAGTCAGGAACCAGATTTAACACCTCCTCCCATGTCCTCATGCCGGGATAATTTTCTTTCCAATAAGTTTGAACAGTCTTTGGTGGTTGAGGCTGTAACCAAACTAACTCACTCAGAACCACATACCCACCAGGTTTAAGCAAAGAATGCCATTGCTTTAAGCCTTGTTCTAAGCCAATGATATAAATCGACCCTTCAGCCCAGAGTAAATCAAATGTTGCTTCTGGAAAAGATAGAGCGAACATTGATTGATTTAAGCAGGTAATTTGCTCGAGAAAACCCAGTGCAGTTGCTTTAGCTTGAAGACTATCTAAAAACGGTTGATAAGTATCGATCGCAGTAATGTGACCATCAGTTAACCTCGCTAGTTCTAAGGTTTGTGCCCCAGGACCACAGCCAATGTCTAGAATCTTTGGTTTGCATAGCGGAGGAAGCATCTGCCATGCCTGCCGAGTATATTCGTCTCCACCAGGACTCTCTTTAGGAAGATTGTTGTGAATTTCAAAAAAAACTTCCATAGTTGTTAGCTGTATCGATTACTGGCTCAATTCTGAGAACAGCATTAACAATGTGTTGTGTCCAATTAGCCATCCCCACAGTAAGCCACTCAAATTTCAGTATATAGGTGCGCACATTTTCCCATGATGAAATAATATCACAAAAATGCTAGCGATCGCATCTGTTTAGTAGGTTTTTGTCCATTGGTGACAAGTTAAGGATAAATTACTTGTGTCAAGGGAGTGTGCAGTTTACTTTTACATTAGCTTTTTGGCTACTCAACGTTGAGATTCTGAATTTCTCTTCTACTACGCTGAGTTGCCTCAGGTGACATGGTTCCCTGAACTTCAATTTTCGTCTTCACACTTTGCCCAGTGGGAACGAAAACACCAGTAACCTGTAGGATACTATCTGCATCATAGGAGAAAGTAATTTCTACCGAAGACTGTGCTGGTGAAGGCGGTAAGTTTTCCAAACGTGCTTTCCCCAATTTCACACAGTCATCTGGATCTTTAGCATCCCCTTGAAGAATCTCAATATCTACAGTGGATTGATTATCTCTGATAGTTCCATAGATCTGTGAGGCTTGGCGAGGAATTTTACTATTTTTGCTAATGATGGTTGAATTCTCAGGAACTCCAAAATCATTAAGGCTAATGACTCCTAAACTATGAGCACAAACATCGGAAATAGTAGGAAGTGCTGTGTTGGCAGTGGGACTAGCTTGACCGGATTCGATAGCTATCGTGTTAGCTAAAATTGCAGCTCCTTGAGCAACAACTTCATCTGGATTAACTGAACGCAAAGGCTCCTTGCCAAATAATCTGGTCAGCATCTTACTGACCAGAGGGATTCTCGTAGAACCTCCTACTAGTAAAATGTCATCAATGTCTGGTGCTGTCAAACCAGTCTCCTCAAGCACTAGTTCAATATTCATTTCTGTGCGGAGTACAATCTCATCAATCAGTTCCTCAAACTGGCTCTGTGTAACTTTAAATGCCGCTTGCCGACCTTCTACATTCAGAGCAACCCGTGCGCTAGAAGCAGAAGAAAGTTTTTTCTTGGTTTCTTCAGCCTTGCTCTGCAGTTCTTGCTGACCAGCTAGTACAGTTAAGGGATCGACTCCGGTAGCTTTCTTAAATTCTGCTTGAAAGTAACTGATGAGGCACTCATCAATATCTTTCCCCCCTAGTTCATGGTCTCCACCAGTGGCAACAACGTCTACGTCCTTGCCATTTACTTTCATGATTGTGATATCAAAAGTACCACCTCCTAGGTCGTAAACGAGAATCGTTTTATTACGAACTTCCCGGCTAGCAGAAAACTCCAAAGCTGCCGCTGTCGGTTCGTTGATAATACGTAATACGTTCAAACCAGCAATCTCCCCTGCTGTTTTCGTCGCAATTCTCCTCTTATCATCAAAGTAAGCAGGTACAGTAACCACTACGTCCCGTATCGTTGTGTTTAAAAATGATTCAGCATCCTGCTTAAGTTTTTTCAAAATTAGAGCAGAAATATCTTCTGGAGTATTGTCTCGACCGTTTTGGAGAATCCGGTAATCACTCCCAATGCGGCGTTTGATAAATTGCACCACTCGTTCAGCTTCGGATACCGCAACAGATTTAGCGTAACTACCAACGACTATATTATCGTCCTCAAATAGTACTACTGATGGTGTAATTCTTTCTCCTTCAATATTCGGAATAATCTCACTTTTGCCCTCAGCATTGATATAAGCCATAGCTGAATAGGTAGTTCCTAAATCAATTCCAATAACGTGACCCATAATTCCTCCAGTATGGATAATCAAAAGTAGTAAGTACAAATACTCACGAACAAGGCGATTGTAAACACTACATTTTGTTGCAGGTATACTACAATGTTCGCTGACTGTAATAACTATAGATATATATTTCCCTGTTGACCAAACTCTTCAGCAATGCAGATGACTGTTTGAGGTGGCTCATGGTTAAAGAAAATACTTGAGACCAAGGGACGACTAAGTGAAAACACTGAGGTGTGTATTAATTTTTCATCACTCTTTAGGTGGATTCACCAATATACTTATGGAAATAGATATTGATACTATTCGGCTGTGGCGTAAAAGCCATTTATTTGAGATGTGATATCTGACTCAATTTTATATTTCTTAATATTTTTTTTTGCTTTGAGGAAAAGTACATATGGTTGCTACAACTTCTACTGCCACTGAGCTTGTGGACTACTACCAAGTTTTGGGTCTTCAACCGGAGTGGGACATTGAGAGGCTCCGCAAAGAACTTCGAGATGCTTTTGCGGGAACAAAAGCCCGTGTGAATGCTGCAACTGGTAAAAAGCTTGATGACATTAATCAACGCCTGAAGTGGATTACTCAAGCTAGGAAGATACTCCTAGATCCTGATGAACGTTCCAAATATGACCAAGAATTGGCTGAGTGGAAGAGGACAGCTACTCCAGAACAGAAAGCTGCTGCTGCTGCAATACCTACACTGCAAGAACTCTGGCAGTTAATCGATGAAGGTCGATACCCTGATGCGATTGAAGCTGGCAAGAGGTTAACCGAACACACTCCGGACGATGATCAAGCCTGGGAAGTCTATGGCTATGCCAACTATCTTTGGCATGACTACCAAACAGCAATTTACGCAGGTGAGCAAGCAATTCGTTGCAATCCTCAAAAAGCAGAATTATATGCAGATGTTAGCCAATACTTAGCCGCTGCACAACAGTGGAATGAAGCTGTTCTTCAACTCAACCGAGCCATTCAGCTGGAGCCTGATAATCCTGGTTATAAACTAACTCTTGCAAATATCTATATAAAGCATGAAATCTGGTCTGATGGTGAGGCAGTACTTAAGGGAGTTTTGAACCAAGACCCTTCTAACCAAACTGCTCGTTCCTTGATGGCAATTGTCATTAGTTCCCAAGCTGAAGCTAGATTTCCCGAAATTAATGCACTTCTAGAAGCTAACAAGAAGCGTGAAGCTCGGAAAATCCTTAAAGAAGTGCAGCAACAGTTTGAAGAAGCCAACAAATTAGCTGAAAACAACCCGGACTTAAAAGACTTGTTAAATTCAGAATCCATTCTAGTAAGGCGAGTTCTAGGTGTTAATTTTTATCGCAGAATTCTAGGGGTTGTCGTTGATTCTGTATTAGTATTGCCTGCTATACTGTTGATGTCTATCGATAACGGAAATAATCCCATAGCTCTGACTTTTGGGTTACTGGTTATGATAGGAATTTTAGGCTACTCTTGGGTCTGGTTAGCTTTCAAAAATCGTGGGCAAGACTTAACCAAACGGTTTTTAAGTATGCAAGTCGTTGACGACAATGATTCTTTACCCAGTTTAGGTCAGCTTATTGGCAGAGCAATTGTTAAACCTGTAGCGATTGGTTTAGGTGCATCATTTCCATTTTTAGTTGTCACGCTTTCTACGTTCGGTGCTTTTGCAGAAGTCGATGCTGCCGGATTTATTGGCTGGATTATTGGATTTATTATAGGAGTGTTTGTTCTATTCTTCAAGCTTGGTTTTGATTTGTTTTTTATAACGAGCAAAGACTTGATGCCTAACTTATTTGGCTTCTTGCTGTTTATGCATGAGCGTATAACTAAAACGACGGTAATTAATGCTACCCAAGATGATTCAATGAACTTTGGTGAGTATCACTGGTATTAAGGCATTTTTTACCCAAGAGGGGTATTTCATTGCACAAAAGATTTTATGTCAATCTTAACTTATCGAGTTACACACTTACCCGATTTAGAAAAAACAGAGTATCATGTTCAGTATGGAGATGATCCTGCATCTCGACTATTTAAGATGCAGGATAATTTCCTTTATACGCTACATACGATCGCGAATCAACATCCCCTAACATGCAGCTTAGTTTATGCCTATAATCCCCAGGAGTTAGATCAAGATAAAAAGCTTCAAATTTTTGTTCGGGTTAATTTTGATTCGTCCTTAGCTCAAGAGGATTTAAAGCAAGTACATAAAATTTTTGCTAACTCCTTTTGGCGTGACTTTTACAAGATTGAGGAAGTTGCTGAGTCAGTATTCGCGGAACTCAACTGGGCTAAGCATATTAGCTTTGGGATTAAACAAGAGGAGAAACTACTACCAACAGTTAAGCGAGACAAATCCCCTTCTCATTATTATTTAATTCAACCTTTTGAGCCCAATCCTGACCATGACTTTGTCGGATTTGCTGCCAAATTAGAAGCTTATGAAAATCCTGCCTTAATCGAAGTCCTAATCCGACCAACTAATTTGCTCAATGATGAGCAATGGGGGTTAGAAAATTTACTTCGAGCTTTAAGTTCTCTCACCTCTTATGAAGTTAAAACTTCGGAAATTTCTGGAAAGGTTATTGAACAACCGATAGATCCAGTTGCTGAAAGAGCATTACGTCAATTTGAAGATTTACGCGAGGATATTCAAAGCCAGCGTTTGTATGAAGTTTCCATCAGAGTTTTGGCAGAAAACCGATTCAATGCCAGCTTGCTGCTAAATGAATTTTGGGTGGAGTCTAGCCAAAAACCACTATACCGAGAAATTGGTATTGACCAGGAAGATACCCGATTTTCTGCAGCTATAGAGTCAGTCAAAAAAGGAACCTTATTTTCTCCAGCTATCTGGGTTGAATACTGGAACAAACTTCCTGAGAACAGCCCTCTGATGAAGTTGGCACGACTGCATCGATTATTCACCGTTGAGGAAGTCAAGGCTTGTTTTCGAGTTGTAGTCCCCGATCCCGTCGTCCTATTTAGCGGTATTCCCAAAGAAACCGACTTGAAATCCAATGAATCTGATAAGTCGATTCTGTTAGGTTGGCAAGCGGGTAAACCAAAAAATCAGGCACAGGCTCCCCTGAAAAGCCTTAACAAGCACGTTTTTATCTGCGGAGTGCCCGGTTCTGGTAAAACAACAGCCGTCCTGAACCTTCTGTTTCAACTTTGGACAGAACATAGCATTCCGTTTTTAGTAATTGAGCCAGCCAAGACTGAGTATCGCTCTATGCTCCAATGTAATTATGACGAAGCAGCTTTGAGCAAAGATAACGAGCCGACGACTCACGCTTATATAAAAGCTTACAATGTTCCAGATGCGATCGCTAAGATGCAGGCAGACCTGCAAATCTTTAGTTTAGGGAATGAAAGGGTTTGTCCTTTTAGGTTTAATCCCTTTGCATTTTACGGTAAGACCACTTTGGATGAACACATCTCTACTTTAGAAGCCTGTTTCAGAGCAGCTATGCCACTTTTTGGTCCCTTGCCTGCACTATTAGCAGAAGCAATCGAGCAAGTTTATGCCTTGTTTGGATGGCAACCCCAAGACAGAGGAGAGGATGGTTTGAACCAGGGGCGTGAGTTTCCTAATATGCAAGACCTCTATGATGCCATCACAGCCATCCTGGAGACCAAGCAGTATTCATCTGATGTTGCGGGAGACATCAAAACTGCCTTAGAAGTCAGGATAGGTGGACTGCTCCGGCGTAGCGTTGGCAGTATGCTTAATACTCGGACGTCTGTTCCAGAGATTGGGAGCCTCATGGAAGGCCCAGTCATTCTGGAAATGGATTCTCTCAATGAAGAGCAAGCTAACTTGATGACAATGTTCATCCTGGCAACACTGCGACAGTACGCCCGAATTACCCGAAAATCTGGTAGCCTCTTGAAGCATGTCGTGGTCATTGAAGAGGCGCACAACATTGTCGGCACAGATGCTAAAGGATCTGCTGAAGAAGGAACTTCTAATCCCAAGGCAGAAGCCACTAAGTATATTGTGCGAATGTTGGCAGAGATGCGGGCTTTAGGGCAGGGCATTATCATTGCCGATCAGTTGCCCAGTGCAGTCTCTTCAGAGGTCATTAAAAATACTAACGTTAAACTGGCTCACCGCACTGTATCAGGAGATGATCGGGAAATCCTACAACAATCTATGCTCTTGACTGGCACTCAGTCTGAGGAACTAGCTAGAGCCAATCCAGGGGATGCTTACCTATTTATGGAGGGAACTTACAAATCAGTTCGCATTAAGGAGCCTAATACTAAGCTGATTTATGGGATTGAAGAACCTCCCTCTAACGAAGAGTTAGTGGAGTTCATTAAGGATAAGGGATTTTACAAACAAGCGATCGCTGCACAAAGATCTCTGTACCAGCAAAAGGTTAATCAACAGCTTGTTAGAGTCAAAGATAGATTGGAAACCCTATCTCAGAACTGTTTGAATTTAATTAGTTCTGGCAATCAACTTTTGGAGATTTCCTCTCTAAGTGAGCGCAATTTAGCAAAGTTAGCTCTTTTTTCGGAGCAACTAGGGGAATTTGCTCAAGGGCTTACCGAATTCCTAGATTCTACTAGCAATGAAATTGACACTATTTGGAAGATAGCCCGACAGCAGGGGATTTATGATGCTATTCAATCTGAATTAATTGTACAAAATGCTCAGGCAAAAATCCAAGCTAATCAGCAGCAATTGGAGAAAATTAAAAGCAAGTGTTTAGCCAAAAATAATGAACTCAAAAATCAAATTAATGAAATCGCTAGCTTTTTCTATCAAGAGGCAATTATTCAATTGCATGATTCCTATGAACGTTATCAAAAAGTCATAGAGTCAAAAAACAATCATTGGCAGGTGGTTGCTGGCGTTTCTTCGGATACAGACGTTCAAGCTTTTGAGCAATTTTGTACACAGTCTCAAAAAGAAATTTTAACACAGGAAGAATTAATTCATAAAAAGCTAATTTCTACTAATGCTAATCAATTCGCTAACTTCTCTGTGCGAGAACAATATAACCAGTGCCAAAAAAGAGGAACGTTGTTAAAAAACAAGATAAATGATATAAAACATAATTTAAAATTTATTCAAAATCAGAGAATAAGGCTACAAGAATACTTTGCTATAGTTCAAGAAACTTTTAGTGATTACTCATCTAAAGCCAATAAATTAATTATTTCAATTGACCAAAGTATTTCACTTACTAATATTGAATTAGCCTACAAAGAAATTCAGGACATAAGGAATCAATTTGATACAGCTCTAGATGAGTTTGATCAACTGGAAGAAGACAACGCTATTCAGTTAGCCGATAAATTGAATGAAGCAATAGAAAAAATGGTCAATGACATCAATAGCATTCAAGAAAATATTGACAAAGTATATCAATTAAAGTATCTTCAATTCAAATAAAATAATAGATAATTTTTTAATTGTTTTGATTGTACATATTAGTCAACAAAACCTCACAAATAGGAGTTTATCACGTATGGCAGCCAAGAAGCAGAAAGAAATTAAACAAGAATTAGAGAAAAAAAAGAAAGGAGGAGATGATGCTAGTAAAAAAGCAGTAGAGTTGGCAAAGTTTGCTGAAAAAACCAAGGCAATGTTTGAAAATTTTGAGGGTGAAGCTACCGCAGAAACGGCTCAGAGTATAGAGCAAACCAGCCAAGCTATTCAATCTAACATTGAGGGCAGGTATAACGAAGCTATAGAAAAATCTGAAGAGATTTACGAAGAACTTGAGCAAGAGCAGAAAGGTTTTGAAAAAGGAGCTGAATTTGATAGGTCGGACGTAGCTAAACTCAAAGAACTTCAAAAAGAAGCAAAGGCTGTTGGTGTCAACGATGCAAGTATCGCTCAGGCTGAAAAATCTAAACAGCAGGAAATAAGTTTTTTAAATACTGAAGCCAAAGACGTAGAAAAAGCTCAAGGACAGATGAAAAAGAAACTAGTTGAGTCGAAGCAAAGAAGACAAGCAGCACGATTCAAATATAAGTCTAAAAACACTCTGGAGAGTTAACTGTATTTCTAGGATTACAAGTTCATAACATCTGTAAATCTAGGTAAATCATGGCTGCTAAAAAACAAAAAGATATTAGCAAAGAGGTAGCAAAATTGGATGCGAAAGTCCAAGATGTTAGCCAAAAAGCCCTTGACCTAGCCAAATTTGCGGAGGCAACTAAATCTACATTTGACCAAAATACAGCTTTTACAGCAGAGACATCACAGACTATCGAGCAAGCCAGCCATGAACTTCAAAGAAGCATCGACACAAATCATAACGAAGTATTCGAGAAATCGCAGGAGGTTTATGATCAGCTTGAGGAGAAGCAGGAAGGCTTTGAAAAGGCGATTGCTGCTGATAGCTCAGATTTAACAAAGCTCAATGTACTAAAAAAGGAGGTTGAAGCAACCGGAGTTAGTAGTTCTGATATTGATCGAGCAGGAGAATCTAAGCAAGAAGAAATCAATTTTTTGAGTGCTTCGACAGAACATATAGAAACAGTTCAAGATGAGCTAAAAAAGAAACTTGATGAGTCGAGGCAAAGAAGGCAAGCGGCACGACTTAACTATAAGTCTAAAAGTCTTCATAATCCCACTCAGTTTGTGGATGCTCATGAACACACTGGTAATAGCAGTAGAGAACGTGGAGGAGATTCTCATACTGAGTATGAACCTCCCCTAGACTCTCAAGTAGAGGACGATCAAAGTAGCTCAGAAAGAGTTGCCAAAGAGAAAGCTCAGAAAGAAGCTGCCGAGAAAGCTGCTAAAGTGGTAGCCGATCAAGAGATTACTGCCTTCAATCTAAAAGGTGGTCACGGTCATATTCGTCACGGGTATCAAACCACCAGAGAAGAGCAACAAACCCGCTTGCTGACAGGTATAACTCCAGATGGAGACTACTTTCCTACAGGAGAGACTTCACGGTTCCTTGATGCCCAAAGTGAGGCACTAGCAATTAAAAAAGCAGAGGTGATCCTGAACAATTTACCTCTGCCTGGTCAGGATATTCCTAAATCCTTGGCAAAAGGATTTAGCATCAAGAAGAGGAGCGGACGTATTAGCTTTTTTGTAGAAGCTCGTACTGAACTAAATTCATTTGGAGAAACCGGTAAAATAATTACTAGGAATCCAGATACATTTGATTGGCAAGATATAGATGAAGTAATTTTCATTTTTGAACCAAATGAAACAAAAAATGGATGGAGTTTAGTAACATATTTTCCAAAAAAACATCAATTAATTTGAATTTTCAATCAACACAATTTTTATATGCAAGGTAAAAATATGAATCCACAAAAAATATTAGTCAATAGTTTTCCTGTGTACTTGTTTGATATCGTACCCCCCCAAAATTCTCAAGAATTATATCACAGATTCTGGTATGAAATAGCTATTGATTCAGTTATAGATATCTATGATAATCTTCCAACGGAAAAAGAATTATCTATTATGATTGACTATCTAATTTCCAATTCTGTTGAAGGCTGTTCTGATTTAACATTATCTCTTGAAGAACAAACTAATATCCTTTGGTCAAAAGATTCAAACCTTATGAATACTCTAAAGTTTGTTATGGAAATTGTTTTAGAGAAGTTGCGTTACATCCAAGAAGCGCCTGATAAGCAAAAAGCAGTAGACTTTTTACAAAAAAGTTAAAACCAATAAATGATTTAATATTATGTTTTTTTCCTTGCTATTCGACAAATACTACGAGCAAATCTCATCAGCGTTATTGCCAGGTTATAAAAAAGCTGTTGGTAAAGTCTATTTAAAAGATATCCAATCGGCCCTAGAAGCAATCAAAAAAAGTGGGTTCCAAGTTGCTATAGATAAATTACAGAATTTAAGCCACTCTTTTCAGGAACGCTACAAAGTGAGCTTCAAGCCCTTAGCGCTGCCACAAGATTCTATAAAGGATAGCATTAAAACTGAAGTAGAACCAGAATGGTCAGGCTTCTTTAAGACAGTTTCAGTCTTAATTGACAATCATGACTTTTATAAAGCTATTGAGAATCGGTTTCAGCGTCGTTACCAAGGAATCGTCAAGGCTGCTGAAGTTCTAGCAAAAGATGTCAAGCTGATTGCAGACATTCAGCAAGTTTATTCGGAAGCTGAAAATTTCGGCAAATCTAGAGAAAAGCTGATTCACAATGTACGTTATCTTGCAGGGAAATCTCAGCAAATCTTTAGCCAGTATTATGAGCAAATTGCGCTCCTCAGAGATGAAATAGATAACTACTCAGAGCAGACTATTCAAAAGCTAACTCAAGCCAAAAAGAAGCTAGCTATCCAAATTGAACAACTAATTGCTCAAGAGCAATCTATTCAATCCGAGTATGAACAATTTTTCTTGGGGTATCGCCTTCTAATCACACAGCGAATAGATCCAATATACGATAGTCTAAAAACCTTTAGCTTCAGATCTCAGGAGTTACGTTCACAATTTATAGAGCGACTAGCCAAATTAGAAGATAAACACCCTGAAAAACTAGAACTCCTGCGGCGTGAGTTGGACGAGCAGTTTGAAAGCTTACTCAATGAGGTAGAGCAAATGCAGGCTGTAGAGCAGGCTGATAAGGAAGCTCGTGAATCAATTAAAAAATTAGGTAAATCCACAAATTTAGACTTCTTTCAGGAAGTAGCAGAGGAAGCACAACAAACAGCAATCCGCTCAATTGGGGACAGTATTCGCGAGTTAGAAGCATTTCCCTTAATGCTTCAGAAGATTGAATCTATTAAACAAGGGCATCACAACAGAATTCATGAACTAACAGAAGTAGAAAGTCAGTATCTCAATTTACGCAATGAGACCATTAGGAGTATTGACGCTGACGTTAAATTTTCAATCAGCTCGTTGAATTTAAATGTCAACAAAATCAATGAGCTATTTGTTCCAGAAACTTCATACAGGCTTGTCACTAGCCAATTAAATAGCTATGACATGGATGCTAATCAAGCTGTGTTAAACCAAATGACGACCGACGGAATGTTACTAAGCATCGGTGAACTTGGAGATAGTAAACGAGAACCCGTGAAGATTGAACATGAATTAAATATAGAAAACCTGTCTGAGCAGTTATCTCGAAAAATTAGTGAACTTGGCATCAGTAATATGGTAGGCTTAGTACCAGTATTTATTGACGAACTAGAACGCTTAGATATCCCCGCTATTTTATTTTTTTGTCGTGACCCTGAGAAAGCACGACCCGAACTAACTTGCCTGCTGGAAGTGGTTCAGCAAGGTAAATTAATATACATCAGGAAATTGATTAATATTTTTCCTCTACCTTCTCAAGTCCTTAACGATTTACTAGATGCTTATAAAGCAGCATTTCGTTTAAATTTACGTAAAGTTACACAGCTTATATCTGATGAATTTCTTGCTAATAAGCTAAAACTTGATTTTCAAGGATCTATGGCTCAGACGATGACTAAAGCCAAACAAAACCTGCGGAATGCTTATTTAGAAGAACTCAGGCAAGATACTTTAAGCATGGTGATAAACAATTCTTTAGAACGAAATGTTTTTTTGAAAACTATAGACAACTTGATAATTGAATCTTTAGACGCTTGGCTTGGTTTTGAAGCAAGTGATGAACCCCTATTGTGGTAAGGGATAAATATTTATTTAATGTATTACACAGTGATGAAATACGTTGACTTACGAAAGCTAAGTTTGTAAGGCATCTGAATAAAACAAGTTGTCATTAATGCAGAGGCACAGGGAAAGTTAAATCCTTTTGTCTTGTCTTCATATGCCCTATGTAGCTGCTTAGATATTTTACCTGTACAAGTTTTTCTTGACGGAATCTTCTATGTACAGTTTTCCAGGTGCAGTTACTGATCGCTTGATTATCCCCTTTCGTAGCTATGCACTTCAGTACAGTTTAAAGCAATCCTAGAAAGACGGGTTTTCATACCCATTTTTTATGGTGAAAAAACATCAGTTATGGTACAGGCTAGGATTGGTAGGACTAGCAATTAAGACGGTTTCTTTGTTTACATTCTGGGCTCATCCTTCCGATGCAACTAGTTCTAGGAACCAGCAGATAATTGAACTGAATTTAATTGATGAAGTTAGATCTGCTAGAGAGTTATATCTAGACTACCTCATGCAGGATTCAGGGCAATTGAGGGCTGAGTTTATATACGAGGTTCTGGATCAAATGGAAGAGAATGGTGCAAGAGGATACTCTACTCTGATGATGCAAGATCCTGCTGGAATTTTAGACAATATCCGGCGAGCAAGAGAAGAACTTCTTCAGACGAGGCAACAGAACGGTTTCAATGTACGCTTTGGAACTATATACAATATCCAGTATGCAGAAGAAGCTACTCAAATGATGCAAGAGCCTGCTGGAATTTTAAACAATATCCGGTACGCACAAGAAGAAGCTACTCAGATGACGGAACATCTCAATTTGGGGTTCAAGCTAGACATGATTGACCCAACGCACATGTGGTATGTACCAGCTCAAGAAGAACCATTCCTTTATGGTAATTAGGTTTTTCCCTTATTGGGAGATTTGAAAAGTTCAGCTTCTGTCTAAAAAGTTATCAACAATACAATTTGAGGAGATTTTTGCGTGAAAAAGTTACTTTCATGGAAAAGCCTAGCACTCGTGTTGCTGGCAGTTATAGGAATTTCTGTATCTATTTTAATGGCTCAACCTTCCCAGGCAAAAAGCGCTAACTATCAGAGAATGATTGAGTTGGGTTTTATCGATGAAGTCAAATCACCGGAAGAGTTAGGTTTAGATTATCTACAACAACCACCACCTGAACTGATTGCCGCTGATATAATGAACAACATTAGATGGGCAAAAGAGGAAGTAGCCCTCCGGACTGAGGATTTTCGTTATGGAATTCCTCTAGGAACTAACTAGAGCGCTTCGCGCCCCCAATTGAACATGAGAAACACATTGGGGAGCAGTAGGGGCGAAGCATTTGGGCGATAATTTAAGCACATAGACCCGGTATATACCTGTCCAAATGCTTCGCCCGACCCCCTT
>JAAHHL010000670.1 GCA_010672185.1 Caldora sp. SIO3E6
TGAACGGGTAGAATACACTTTGAGGTTAGCCAGAATTTTAGCAGCCCTATTACCAGCTGGAATGGATGGCAGTATTTCTACCGTACCTTTGTCCTATAAACCTTGGTGGAAAACTGATACAGCTAGGGAATCGGTGATGAGTCAGGGTAGTCTCAACCTAGCTACAGTAGCAGCGGAGATGGTACGTATTCGGGAAGAGACGGGGAAACTACTACATCTAGATTTAGAACCTGAACCGGATGGGTTAATCGAAAATGCGGCGGAAGTAATTGATTTCTTCCAAGACTGGTTATTACCTCAAGGAGGAGCTTATTTAGCCAAACACCAGGGAATTTCTCTAGATTCAGCAGCATCTCTGTTACGAGAACATCTACAGATTTGTTACGATACCTGCCATTTTGCGGTGGAATATGAAGAGCCAGCATCAGTTTTTGCTCGACTACAAGCAGCAGAAATTGGAATTGGCAAAATTCAGCTTAGTGCAGCTCTGCAGATGCAATTGCCAGATAATATCCCAGGGAGACAATTATTGCGAGAGAGATTAAGTCCTTTTGCTGAGTCTACTTATCTCCACCAAGTAATTGAGCGTCATGGTGATGGCAGTTTATCTCACTATCCTGATTTAGTCAGTGCATTACCATACCTAGAAAAAACTCAGGCTACTGAGTGGCGTACTCACTTTCATGTTCCCATCTTTATTCGAGACTACCAGATTTTGCAGTCTACTCAAAAAGATATTGTTTCTGTTCTCAAATTACTGCGAGAACATGCTCATTGTAAACACCTAGAAATTGAGACTTATACTTGGGGTGTATTGCCAGCTGAGATGAAGCTGGATATTTTAGCCTCTATTCAACGGGAGTATGAGTGGGTTTTGAGCCTTTAATGGCTCAGGCAACAGGGTAAAAATAGGGTGAGCGAAAAAAAGGGTGGGGAGCGGAGGAGCGGAGGAGCAGAGGAGCAGAGGAGCAGAGGAGCAGAGGAGCAGAGGAGCAGAGGAGTTGGGGAAGAAGAGAGAACTGATAATTTTTGGATACAAAGCTCAAGAAATCCCATCCAAAATTTCGTTCACCTGTAAAAATACACGCTGAAAAAGAAGATAATAAACAAGTCAGCTTCCCTTGGAGCCTTGGATTCCTCTGCCTTTTGATATATACATCAAATTTTTTCTTGTTGATTAAACTAATTTAACAAAAATGGCAATGTTCTTTGGACTTTGTCGCTTTATTATTGTATCTATTTTATTTTTTTTCAGTCTAATCTATTTTTTTGTACATCTAGATACAGTTTCCACCATAAACTTATAAAGCCCATGAACATTGGCTGATAATGTATTGTGAACAAAAGTAAAATTATGACTATTGATATTTTTTTCAACTGTATACTTAGGAGCGTTTGATAAGGAAGTAACTAAGGAAGTAATATGACTTATCTCGGTTTTCCCAGGCTGCATTTCTCCGGTCGTTTTCAAGCTGACGTTCCAACAGTCAATAACGATCCAGCACACTTCAATAACACAACCTTTAAACCGGAGGATCAAGAGTATCAAGAGTATGACGGCGATAAACTTGTTGCACCTAATGGTTGGTGGAATCCTGGCGGTTCTGGTAATTGGCGTTTTGGTGATTGTGTAGTTAATAAAGTTTATTATCAAAATGGCAGTTCTTGTGATGATTCTAGCCAAGACCCCGTGATTGGTATGCAAATAAATCCTGATCAAAAGAAGGGAAGAATTGTCGATCTAGACTCAGAAAACCAAAATGTTTCTGAAATCTGGGGATTCGAGATTGAGTTAACTAAAGAGGGAGCAAATGCGGCTAAAGGAGAGTTCAAAGTTGTCGGTTTTGCTGACCTTTGGTTTAATCGTTCTATTGATTTACCTCCAGACAGCGGCGACAGTAAAGCTACTGCTTTTTACCAATCTATTATTGAAAATATTGACTTTTCTGGATTGGCTGGCTCGCGATTTTTCGATGAGTTGGGTACTCCAACCAAACTGTCTATTAAATTTACGGTAGATAGATTTCGTCTCAATAAAGATCCTCAGAATCCTGATTATACCTGGGGTCGAATTGTTGGTGTAATCGGTCCCTACGAAGAAACGGAGCCTTATAGTTTTGTTCCTGGTCGTCTGCTTTATCCAAAACAAACAAAGGATGGAGTCGGTGAATTTAACCCAGGAACATCCACATTTTGCTATGCCCCCTGTATAATTGACCAACAAAATAATTTACTGGTGGATCTAGCCAATAGTTTTCAGGCGGATGGTGATACTTATTTCAAGGATGTAGGAAATCTACAAGTAGCAGTCAAAACAGGGGTTGATCAGTATAAAATAATTGGTCCAATCAATTATCGTGAAGCAGATTGGTATATAAAGGAGGCAGGGATCCAAACTTTTTCTGATCTACCTCAAGAGGCATTCGATCATCAACTGGCAGTTGTGCAGGCAGATGGTGAACCAGGAGATACAGTTAATCTAACAGATCTAAGCTCTGTTTATCTACTCGAACAGGAAACTGGATTATTTGCCCGTGCTGATAAATTTGTTTTCCGTTTGAGTAGTAATAATGACAATGATCAGACTGCTCAGACTACATTGTATGCCTACCAATGGGGACAACCGGTATCTCAAACATTCTACCTGAGACCTGACTCATACTTGGTCAAACAATTTGTTTATCAAGATCCAAATGAAGGGGACAAGGTGGGATTCACTCCTACTCCGGGACCAGATGTTGCTACCCCTGATTGTGGTCTGATGCTAGGAGGAACTGTAAGTTCGCTGCAACCCTTAGGAAATCGCGACATTTCTGTAACGACTAATACTAATGGTCAGGCAAGCATCTATCTCCAGGGTACTTTGGAAGGGCCTTGCTTTGAGAATAACCCATATCCAGGAAGCCCAGATGGAGATATCCTAGGTGGCCCTCGTGGATATATTGACGGGCAAGTTTATGGCGTTTATTTCACGACAAATTATGAAGAGGAAGAAGATTCAACTTCTGATCCCAGTGGTACAAACAGTTCTAGCAACCTTCTCAATGTACTAGTTTGGAATAAGTACGATATTCCAGCTCAGCCTAACTGGGTTGATGATGTGCAAACTATTTTCCAGCAGTACGCCAATCTCTACCCAGTCATGAGTTTTTTAAATTTGGCTGATTACAATAGCGTAACCAATGACGTATCAAACAACGGCAGTAAATCCAACCTCGACAAAATGAGGGATGTATTTGGACTGGAACCTGATCATGTAGCGTACATGCCGGTTACCCGTGACTTATCTACTGCCAAGCGCCAGATGATCAGAACCTGGTTGGCAGGAAATCCACCGCTAGAAAGCAGAGTAGAAAGCATACAAAATCCGGCAAATTCAACCCCTGATTTTAAACAGATTGCGATCGCTATTTTGACTGGGTTAGCTTTGTTCGGTTTGGGATACTTGTTCTGGCACTAGGTTATCTGTTCTTTAGAGCAAAAAAAGCATCAAGTTGCTGGCACAATTACCAAGACTAAGTTTATTCCCCTGAATTGAGTGTGATGATGAATAAGTTGTTAGCAACTTACGACCTCAATTCCCAATAAATATTTCTTTGTTAAATTCCAAGGAGGCTGTCATGAGCTATATTAACCTTCCACAAATTAACTTTGCTGGGTCGTTTTCAGCCAAACCCGGTACTATTAACAATGTCGCTGTTAACTACTATGCCTATCAAAGCCCTGACCCGTTTATGCAGGGTGACTCGTCCCAGAGTCCTAACTCATTCAGCAACCCAGATAATTTTCCCCCAGAAGTTCAGCGTTATCTTTACGGCCCTTCCTGGTACCCTACCGGAGTTGCCACCTTCAAGTTTAACTGCACAGTTGCTAGCTTTCTGGGTTCTGACGGGTCACCTTTGGCAGGACTAGAAGGAGCAACATTTAAAACCATGGTCTTACCGGGCTCTTCGACAGGCAAACTGGTGGATCTGGACACCAATCAGCAAACCCTTACCCAACTTTACGGCATCGTAGTGAAGTTGGCCTTGTCAGATGGCACCAAAGTATTCACTGCCAAAATGAGCCTCGGGGCTCAGGAAGCGAATCAGTTGCCTGTATTGAATGACCTCTGGTTTGCGAAAGACCCGGATGCCACAAGTGATGCTGGAGCGAGCGGCATATTTCAGTGGATTTTGGACGATATTGTGTGGGAGGATACTTCTTCCATGCCGTCAGCAGTCGTAGCTCTCCAGGAATCCTACGCCCAGGGGATTTCCATCAAGATCAATACAGACCGTTACAATGGCAACTCGACGTCCAATGGTGAGTATGACGCCTATAGCGGACGCATCGTGGGTTCTATTGGACCAGTCCAGAGTGGAGAACCCTTCAGCTTTTTGCTGGGCAGGCGGTTCCTACCTTCATCTGACAGTCAATACTGGGTAGGAAGCTTCGTCCTCGGGGCAGACAATAAGCTTACACTGGACTTGGGAAACTCCATACCTGTAGATCAAAATGGCACTCCCCTTAACTTAAATCGTCAACTAGTTGCTGGAACTATGGAGGGAAGTACTCTCCAGCCCTTCACTAATGGTCAGGATATTCCAGTAACCCGTGACCATTACGAGACCTTCGCTGGTATCGTCAGCTTTCAGATCTACGTAGTTGGCTACATATAGGCATA
>JAAHHL010000671.1 GCA_010672185.1 Caldora sp. SIO3E6
TGTCAACAATCAACAATCAACAGTCAACAGTCAACAGTCAACAGTCATCACCAGGTGGTGAAATTTTTTCATCAAGACTGCCTTGGAGCCTTTTGCTGTATCGCCACTGGCACAATGAGCCAATAAAATAGAAAGTGCTGCATTTTGCACAAAAGCTGGTATCATAACTCGGCAACTTCAACCCACTACCGTTACTCTTGATTGCTTCTATCCCGAAAGTGATAGGTTACCTTTAGACTAATAAGGCATAACCGACTTAACTAGCAGATAAAGCATAATGACTACGGTAATAACCAAATCTTCACAAAACTTAGTACAGATTCAACAACAATTAGAAGAAGACAGAGAACAAGAGCGAGTCAAGAACATTCTTTTGTTGCTAGAACATTTGGTTGAAAGAGAGGAAACTACTGTCAAAATGATCTTAGATTGTCTTTATGATATATACTCTGTTAATTTAATCAATAAAAAAATTAACCCTAGACTGCTCAATAAGATCATGAAATTTATTGCCAAGCTGTCTAAGCCTGCTTTTAGAATCGTGGCACTATACTGGTTTAAAAAAAATTGCCCTCAACTGATTACTGATTGGCTCCATGAACAGGTTACTTTTAAGGAACCAGAAGAAGCAGCTCCCCAGGTTGTAGATGCTGTTATTGCTCCTTCGCCAGAGGCAGAAATTTATAACCAAGAGATTAAATATCTGCGTTCTCAGGTGAAATTGCTAGCTGGGGGTTTGATTGTGGTGATTGTCTTCTTTATGACAACTTCATTTTAATCGGGTTTGCCAGTAAAGATATCCTATGCTAAATTTATTCGACATTCCCTTGAAGTTGCTATTGAGTACTGTCGGAGTTACTTTCTCCTGCTTGTCTGTGATAAATCCTGCTCAGGCTGAAGAAACTGTAGCATACTGTGATACTCCCCTCCACGCTGTCAATGTCTACCAGGAAGGTACTCCAGAGTCAACGGAAATGTCTTTAAAGATACGTATCTTCTGGCGAGAAAAATCCTTAGTCTTTGCTGATTTACCGGCACAGCGTAGTCACCTTGTCAATGAAGGTTATACCTATACAAGCCAGTCGGAATTATCTGATAATTATAGTGATTCTCTCTGGATGCTATTTGTTCCAGACAATAAAGAGCAACCCTGTTTGCTGTTCAGAAATGGTAAAGCATTTGATAGTGGTGATGTAACCCAACGGGAAATAGGGAATAGGGAATAGGGAATGGTGACAAGTTAAGGTAAAGATGTCATTGTCAAGGGAGCGGAGGAGCGGAGGTGCGGAGGAGCAGAGGAGCGGAGGAGCAGAGGTGCGGAGGTGCGGAGGTGCGGAGGAAGAAGAATACAATTTTCCTTAACCCTTGAAGTATTTCCATATATAGGTTTTTTTTAGAACCACTACGCCATACAGCGGTTCCCGCTGCAATGAGGTACACCTGAATCAGTTGTCAAAATTGGATAGATTTCTTCATCGTCGTTTTTAATGTACCTCGTAACAGCGGGAAGTGCTGTATATGGGAGTTGACAAAATGCACGACCTTTTAACTTGTCACCATTGGGGAATAGGGAATAGGGTATAAGCAAGCAAATTGGATATATCTGAGATTTGGTGAGAATTACTATAGCGTTTCTGATTTTTATAATGTATACTTTCGCACCTCAAAGTCCCCCTTTCAAAGTCAAAGTCCCCCTTTCAAAGGGGGATTTAGGGGGATAGAGAGGATAGAGAGGATAGAGGTGTACTTCACAGATGTGAGAATTGCTATTATATATTTGTGGCTCTCATTCGGTTAGATCTAAATGCATCTGGTTACTTTGTTGGAAACCAAGGCGATCGTATACAGGTTCTCCTAATGGGGAAGCATGGAGGACTGCTCGTGTACAACCGAGCAATTTCAGATAGTCGCACGCCAGGGATATTAGTTTTTTCGCCAATCCCTGATTCCTGTAAGGTGACTCGACATAGACATTCCAAATATAACCATAGTTGCGGTATTCCTCAACCAAAATATTGGGGTAAAGACCATTAAATAACTGACAACTAGCAGAACCGACAACTAAATTACCAACTGCCACAACAAAAGCTTTATAGTAAAGCTCCTGACGAGCCTGGCTGATAAACTGGAGGGTCAACTCAAGCCAATCAGCTTTGATAGAGTCAGCTGGAACATCATTATCTCGCCAAATTTGATAGAAGTGTTGAGCGATTATACTGTCTTCCTGGGGATTTGACTCCCGAAAATTAATCTGTTCTGGGTTTAGTATTGGAGAATACATTGATGGAGATTCATAACTTAAACTAATGCCAGAATACTACTGTAATTTTCATCTACATCCTATACCCTTTTTACCTAAAACACAAATCTTAAAAATTACTGATCAATCCACTAACAAAGATGTTTTACTGAGTAAACTGAAGGCTAGGCAATATATCTCAAGTATATTGTCTGAAATTTAGATTCTGCCTGCTTAGGACAGCTTGTCATTTGACATAATTAGTTGTTTGTCTACAAACTAGCAGGCACTAACTTTCCGCTGTCATTACTCTAGAACGAAACACAAATCTTAGGAGAACTACTGTGAATTTGGAAGGCGTCAAACCCAAACAACTTTATGTAATTGCAGCGCTTATTGCCATGAATATGATTGTTTTCACGGCTCTAGTATTAAAGCCATAGCAAAAAGCTCCGAGGCAGTTCGGCAAAGGCTTTGCCGCAGGCTAGGCAGAAGCCAGAAGGTTGATTATTGTTATTCTTTATTTCAACCATTTAATCTGTCCTAACTTTTGTAACTGCCCCTAGATAAACTTCTGTAGGCTGCTGATTTTAGCGTGATCTGTTATTGTTGGAATTAGCAGCAATTTCTGATTAAGAAGCATATGCTGGAGTATCTTCCTGCACTGAACGATCACAACCTACCCTATCCAGATACCATTCATCCGATTGTGGTTCACTTTGTGATTGCGATGATTTTGTTCGCTGTATTGTGTGATGCAATCGGCTATTTTACCCGGAATGTTCGCTTGTATGAAGTAAGTTGGTGGAATTTATTTTTTGCCACGATTTCTATCTTCATTGCCATTATTTTTGGGCAGATCGAAGCAGGATTGGCTGAACCTTATACCGCAGCAGAGTCAACCTTGAACTTGCACACATTGATTGGTTGGTCACTTTCGGGAATTCTGGCAGCGGTAACGGCGTGGCGGTACATTATTCGTGCTCGCAACCCCAAAGAGTTACCTCTGCCTTTTCTGGGGGTAGGTTTCTTATTAACAGGCTTAGTATTGTTCCAAATTTACCTGGGAGACTTACTCGTTTGGGTGTATGGATTGCATACAGGTCCTGTAGTAGAAGCGACTAGGGAGGGTTTGTTACAGTGAACTCAGACCTAATTAACCAACTTGCTCATTCATGGGGAGCCAATGGCTTACCTTACCCCATCGCCATCCACCCGAATTTAGTACACCTAACTCTAGGTTTATTTATTGTCGCGATCGCTTTTGATATTGTCGGGGCTTTTTTCCCTTTAGAAAGACCCATTTTCAAATTCTTGGCCATTTCAGCCACAAGATCCAATTTTTTTGATGTGGGTTGGTACAATATGCTAGCAGCGGCAGTGGTTACATTCTTCACCGTTGCAGCGGGTTTCTATGAAATTATGCTGGCTCAACCAGCCACAGAAGTTAGAAGTGCTTGGGGATTACAGGCAATGGAAACTATGCTGTGGCATGGAGTTGGTGGGGTCTTGCTGCTACTGTTGATTGTCGGGATGACTGTTTGGCGAGGATTTCAACGATTTCTGTGGCGTCAAGACAAAGCCAGACAGGTACAATGGACTTATCTGTTAGCAGGACTAGGGATTTTTGCCCTGATGTTCGTTCACGGTACTTTAGGAGCGCAACTGGCGGCAGATTTCGGTGTACATATTAGCGCAGATCGCCTGTTGAGACTTGGTCAAGACCCAAACTTGGTGTTGAAGTAATGAAGATTCGCACAATTTTGACTTTAGTTGTCGTAGCGATCGCTCTTGCCGGTATTAGTCTGTGGATGGGTAAACAGGCTTACTCTTGGCTCCCCCCTCAGGCTACGGCGGAATCGCTGCTGATTGACGATCTATTCAGTTTCCTGGTAACACTGGGAACCTTTATTTTTTTAGGGGTTATCGGAGCCTTAACCTACGCAGTCTTGTTTCAACAAGCGGGCAAATATGACTTTAGTGATGGTCCACCGATTGAAGGTAACATCACTCTAGAAATAGTCTGGACAGCAATTCCCTTAGCTTTAGTAATTTGGATTGCTACCTACAGTTATCAAGTCTACGACCAAATGTCGATTTTAGGGCCGATGCAGCACCTTCATCTGGCAAGTGCGGAGGCCGCACCGATGGCTAGTGAAGCTGAGGGAGCTGAGGGAGCTGTTAGCGCAGCGGAACGAAGTTCGGGAGCTGAGGGAGCTGAGGAAGCTGAGGGAGCTGTTAGCGCAGCGGAACGAAGTTCGGGAGCTGAGGTTGCTCCAAAAAATTCCTAAGCTTGCGAAAAAATTGTATAAAGTTATTTATCTATCCATTTGTAATTACTACGAAATTTTCGTAGATCGGCTTGACTAGTAAAATTACTTTGCTGAAAACTCTCGTATTTGTTTTATAAATTTTTAAAGTTTC
>JAAHHL010000672.1 GCA_010672185.1 Caldora sp. SIO3E6
GACTTACCACCTGATTGATCTTCATGCCTGGAGAGTCCGAGAGTTCCACATATTCGTTCACTCGATAGTTTAGCCTAGTTTCTGGCTGCCCTAATTTTCTCTCATCACAATGAATTAGCCCTGCCTTGGCAAGGGGAATGTGAGGGGTCAGCCATTAGGGACAAGTTAAAGGGTGGTGCATTTTGTCAACTCCCATATATGGTGTTTGGGGGCTAAAAAAAGACCCTATATATGGAAATACCCAAGGGTTAAGGAAAATTGTATTCTTCTTCCTCTGCTCCTCCGCTCCTCTGCTCCTCTGCTCCTCTGCTCCTCTGCTCCTCCGCTCCTCCGCTCCTCCGCTCCTCCGCTCCTCCGCTCCTCCGCTCCTCTGCTCCTCCGCTCCTCTGCTCCTCCGCTCCTCCGCTCCTCTGCTCCCCAGCTTCAAGCGCTTTTCACCTTAAGTTGACCCAATGCACGTCGGTGCGCCCCTACAATGATACAAAATCTGCTTGACCGAGGTTCTATGCTGATGACGGGTTAGGCTAAAATCAGCAGGAAGGCCATTTTGTGCCTTATTGGTACTGAGGAGTTGGCAAATGCTACGTCTAACTGGTTTATTTTCGGCAGTCGGAACTCTAGCTCTAGGCAGTCTTGCTGGTATTACCACAGTTGCCTTCACTACTGAGTCAGCATCTGCTCAGGCTGCTTATGGTAGTTATGTGGGGGTGGGTCCTACTTTTGGTTTAACAGAGGATAATCAGGGGGAGGGTAGGCAAGTGGGGGGAGTGATTGCTGTTCGCTACAGACTTTTAGAATACCCTGTCTCTTTGCGCACCCAAGGTTTGATTGGTTCTGGTATTGCAGTTGTACCAACTATTTCCTATGATTATCCTCTCAACTGGCAAACTGATGTCTACTTGGGAGCAGGAGCTGCTTTTGCTGCTGGTGATACCCCTTCACCAGTGGGAGATAAAACCAGTTTTGTCTTACAACCAGGTATAGATCACGTTTTGCCAAATACCAACACTGTTCTGTTTGGCAACGCAATAATTGCTTTCGATGCCTATCGCAATGGAGGAGGAACAGCCTTTTCTTTGCAGGGTGGTGTTGGTTTACAATTCTAGAGCTTCAGTCAAGGTATCTGCCGTTAGGTTAGTGGCGTGTAAATTCTTGGAATTACTGCCAAGGGGGTTAGAGCCTTCTTGTTAGTTGGTTAGATATACATCAAAATAATAAATGGGACAAAAAGCCCTCGCTGCTAGTCGAGGGCTGTTATATGTTGCATCTACCATCTATATTTTGTCGCTTTATGACCTGTTTTTGATTGAGCTTCTGTGAAGGTTTGATGAATTTTAGGACAAATTTCCTCTTACTTAGGGTGAGTATTGAAAGTTACTTTTTTGAAAAGTAAGTAGGGCTTCATTGATTTGTGCCCTCAACAGACGGCAATCGTACTGGCATCTTGCCAGTACCAGCATGGATATAGCTCAAAAAAATCGCCCAACACTCACCAGCTGGGCGATATCAAAGAAGGAACATGAAGTAGATGTCCCTTTTAGCAATTCATACCTCAGTACTGGTGATCAAGGGTTGAGGGGACTGATACCAAATTTGGGTTTAAGTAGATCGGCAATATTAAAGTTAACTGGTGAAGGTCGTCATTGGTCATTTGTCATTAAAAAGAGACCTAACCCCCTAACCCCCTTCCGGAGCAAGGGAAGGGGGAATACTCCCCTCTCCTGGTAGGAGAGGGGTTGGGGGAGAGGTTTTACAAGTAATTGAGCCTAACTACTTATGATTCCAACGATAATCAGTGAAATCCAAAGGTTGATGTTTATGTTGTTTCCATGAATCAACTGGGAATTCCTCGCTGATTTGATATTGTAATTGATTTTTTTGTTGCCTTTGTCTTGGCTCATGTGCAGTAAAATTTAAGGTGGGCAAAAATGGGCAATTGATTCAGTTCAATGGTTGAAGATATTCATTTTTTCTACCCGACAAGATTGGTAATTTTTCCTTGCAAAAATAAACTCGCAATAGTCAGCTACCTCATCTAGCCCTAGGAGATTAAGCAAAATCTCAATAGCTAACCATAGGGTTATTTTGATGAGCAATGTCTTCCATTGCACATTCATTACTTTCAACCTCACCTCAATCAGGGAACTCAATTGTGCTTTTAAGCTCATCCCACGACTAAAGTACGTGGGATTTCGCGTTATTTGTTGTTGGTTGTTGGTTGTTTGTTAAGAAAGACAAATAACAAACAACAAAGCGGCGGGCGACTATCCCTCTGCCCTCTTATTACTGGAGCCAAAATAGACTTATACTGCTCACGGAGTGACAGGCAGGCTGAAGTGTTAAGCAATGCTGCTTTTAGCCCATTGATTCAAGGAAAAAGATGGGAGTTTTTCTCGCTTCATTCTGGCTCTGATATACAGTGCCTACTGGACTGACACACCTAAAATGATGGAATGAGTAGGTTGGGTGTAGCGATAGCGAAACCCAACGCCGGAGCACATTGTGTTGGGTTTCACTTCGTTCCACCCAACCTACATTTTTAGCTGTGTCGCGCCACAGCTAATTTGGTGGTTTAGCAAGCTGGGGGAGCTGAGGGAATAGATTTCGGTAGTGCGAGCATCTTGCTCGCGTTTGACTGATCGATCGCGAGCAAGATGGTGCTTACGCGCACGCTACGCGAACGCACTGAGTTGACTATGTTTCGTTTTGTAAAGATAATGCCGAGCTAACTGTATAAGTTCAAATCGCTTCAGGTACTTAGTGAGTGAGAGCAAGATTAATAGCTCTTTAAGGACATCAAAAGGAGTGCATAACAGCAAGCCTGTATTAGTGGTGTATGTAGATGATAGCTATGGTTAAGCAATGGACAAGATACTGGATGATGGAAAGAATCGACCCTGCTACAGGCAGGTGTAAAAATCACAAGATTGATGAAGCTAGGACGTTTTTCTTAGAAAAATTTCCGACCCTTGTTGATCAACCAGATATCTTGGATACGGATGATGAGTCTATTCAAGAGAAGTTGTGGGAACTGTGCCGTGCCAGTGAGCCTTCAATTCGGGCGATGGCGGCGTTGAATCTTCGCTGCTACATATCCGATTGTGTGAAGTATGCTTGCATTATAATCACACAGGATTATGGCACTAACCCTAACTTGACTTATCCACTTACCTGTGAAGATTTGTTTCCCTATGTTTTAGATGATCAGGGTAAACTGCTGTACTTTATCTTAGAGAATGAGCCGCGATCGCTGGAATTTGTTCTCAATGAGCACATGCAGTTGATGGTGTTACAGGAAGATGGGACTAGAGAAGCTATGTATCGACCCTTTTCCTTTGAGGTATTGGGAACCTTCGATGCATACCGCCAGCCTCGCTACAGCTTAAAAAACTGGACAATCCTCAAAGTTAAGCGAAGTAAAAAGATTGATGAAGTTCTGCGAGAACATGGTATTATTCGCCAATCTTTCTGGCGTTTATTAAAAATAACAACTCCCAAGCAACTTCAATACTTGGAAGAGTTACATCACTTCTCTGTTGTGCAAATCCAATGGGATGTTGAGCTACTCACTTGCTTACAGAATATCTATCAGGAGGAGCGACTACGGCAGCGAGAAGCTGGAGTGAGGAGTAGCTCTAGAAAATACCTAGACCCTGGGCATCCTTTGATGAAGAGCATGTTCTCTACTTGGCACAGTAGCAAGAGTTCTCCTGCTTCGGTGAAGGATTTGGTAACTGAACTAAAAAGAATAGCTAAGTTTTTAGCTCAGCATAAAGCAAATAAAGCAGGAAACTCTGAATTACCTCCTCTATCACTGGATGCTAAACCGGGGGAATTTCAATCCCGCCTCTATGAAGAATGGATTCCTCATAGTCGATTTCCTAATGATTTAGCTGAGTTGGAGCGACGGGTAATTGAAAAACTTCAACTTCGGATTCAGGAAAGATTTAAGCCTGTCTATCAGGAGCAGTTTATCAGTTTTTTAGATCAAGCGATCGAGTATCAAATTATTCATCGTTTTAACTACTTACAAAGTAGTCGCAGAAATGCCCATAAAGCTCCTCAATACATCCCAGGGTTGCGGTATTTTTACTGTGCTGGCATGTCTTTGGGAGAGATTGCTCTCCGGATGAATCTCAAATCGCAGCCTCAAGTTAGTCGCTTGCTGGAATTAAAGAATTTGTTTACTGATGTGGAGCATCAGCTGTTAGAGCAGCTGCGGGAGTTTGTTTTAGATTGGGTGAGAAACCAAGGTGATGCGGAATACCGCCAACTTTTAGCACAAGTTGAAGAGCTCCAGCTATGGGAAGATAAGTCTGGTTTGTGGATTCAATTGCTTTATGAGCAAATTAAACAAATCAAAGATTTATACCAAGAGGCGCAAGCAGAGATTTATCATCCTCAAAGCCATGCTCGGAATAGTTTAGTGGCTCAGCGAATTCGGGTTTTCTTGAACAATCACTCATCTAAATTTTAAGGAGTAATTAGTTATGGTTAAATACACAACAGAGATTAACAATCAAATACCTGATTTTGAGGTTTTGATGGAACCGGTTATTCCTCTAGAACCGGAAGATTATACTCAGGCACTTGAGATTAGTAAGAGAGTTACTTATCAAGAGCAGCGGTGGCAAGCTTATCTATGCGTAGCGGTCGTCCC
>JAAHHL010000673.1 GCA_010672185.1 Caldora sp. SIO3E6
TATCGTGACTAGAGTTCAGAAGTGGGGTCTGGCGACCGACGCGGGGACGCGGAGACGCGGAGAGAGGAACTTTCATGCATGGTGGTGAAAAATTTTTTCATAGGGACTGCCATCTGCCTCCTGCCTCCTGCCATCTGCCTCCTGCCTCCTGCCTCCTGCCTCCTGCCATCTGCCTCCTGCCTCCTGCCTTCTGCCTCCTGCCTTCTGCCTCCTGCCTCCTGCCTCCTGCCTCCTGCCTTCTGCCTTCCATGATTAGTTCCCAGTTAACTGCCACTCTTAAACGCTACGAAGCAGCTATTGAAACCCTAAAGCAGTCTCAGTCAGGCTTGCTAGCGGAAGAAGTTCTCTCCATTCTTAATGGGCGAGATGCTCTACAGGTTGCTTTGCAAGAGGAAAAATTCTTACCCACCAGTCAACTGAAGCATATTATTGAGTTGGATAGCCTGCTCCGGGAACAGGCAGCAGTAATTTTTCAAGTGATTACCGTAGAGCAGTTAACCGAGTGGCGGGAAAGTATTCATCCTGCACCAGATGCTTGGTGGTGGCGCTTGGAAACTTGTTTACCTCCCCATCCTCTGGATCGTTTTGATCCCTTGTGGAAACTGTTAACCTTAGCCAGTTGGGCATTTAATCTAAGTTTACTGGCGGATTTGGCGAAGCGCTTTTTTAGTGTAGGAGTAGGATTTATCGGTGCGATCGCGGTTACTTTGCCCGGTTTGATTGCTTTATTTCAGGTTAGCAGTGAACTGACCAAGGTAGGGCAGGAAAATTTTGATAGTTTGTTGGTGAGATTTAAGGTTCCTCCCCAATGGCGACAGGAAGCTAAATTAGGTCTTACTTTAGCTGTCTCTATGTTAATTTTAGGTATTTGGCTGGCTCTCCCGGCTTTTTCCAACTATTTTGCTGCTAGTGGTTTTGAAGATTTGCAGGTAGGAAAATTAGGCTCAGCAGAGCAGGATTTCAAACAAGCGATTTCCTTGAATAACGATAATGCCCAAGCCCATCTTTATCTAGGTTTTATTTATGAAGAGTATCAAGAAGTTAACAAGGCACAAAAACAATATCTTATTGCTACCGGTGGATACCTCCCAGAGGCTTATAATAATTTAGCTCGTTTATACATTAAAAGTAAAAAGTACTCAGAAGCAGCTAATTTAGCGAATCGAGGTCTAAAATATGCCAAGGAAAAGGATGTAGAGGAGCGCTTTAATTTATTGAAAAATCAGGGTTGGGCAAGATTACAACAGAAGCGTTACTCAGAAGCGGCAAAATTACTCCAAGGGGCGATTAGTATTGCTGAAGCACCGAAAACGAGAGAGGAAATAGTCAATCCTGGTTCAGCTCATTGTTTGTTAGCCCAGACTTTAGAGCAGCAGAAGCAAGCCACTGCCCTGCAACAATGGGGGTTATGTTGTCAGCTGGGGAACAGGAATAATATTGATGAAGATATTTGGTTACATTTGGCTGAGGAAAAGTTAGAGGAAGCGGGTAAAAGTTGTTCTAATTAGTAACAGTTCTTTGGTTGCGTTATTTCTTATTATTTGCTAGTATTATTTTATAATGGATTAGGTGTGCGCCTATAGCTAGAAAGCCTTGCATAGCAACTATAAAATTCCCATTTTATAGCGCTACGTGCATACATTAGAACAAAATCTTTTCTCTGTGTTCCTCTGTGTCTCTGTGGTTATATAAATTTATCAACGTCCTAACCAAAATACCTAACACCTAACACCTAACACCTAACCAATGTCCCCCACCAAAACTCCCATCGAGCAGGTTGATTTTCCTGGCCTTGCTCTAGAAAACCTACCCACGATGTACGATCTTCCGAGTGAATCTCTGGAGGAACCTGGATTGCCTGACCAATATCATGGGTGGCAGGGGGAGTTGTGCAGTGCCACTTTCTGTCCTCCTACCCATCCCCCCGATCGCATTATGGTAGCGAGTGACTTAAATTTGTACTACGATCCCTATCATCCGAAGTGGTACAAACGACCGGATTGGTATGGGGTGGTGGGGGTACCCAGATTTTATCAAGAGCGAGAATTGCGGTTGAGCTATGTCATCTGGCAGGAAAGAGTTATACCAATGGTTGCCATCGAATTGCTCTCTCCTGGAACCAGCGGTGAAGACTTGGGAGAAACTCCGCCGGGAGGCTCCCCCCCAAGCAAATGGGAAGTTTACGAGCAAATATTAGGTATTCCTTACTACATAGTCTTCAATGGCTATACCAACCAATTGCGAGTATTTTGGTTAAAGGGAAATCGCTACCAAGAACAAAAGTTGAGGGAGCCGAGAATCTGGTTGCCAAGATTGGAGTTGGGGATAGGACTGTGGAAGGGAAAATATCGGGAAATGAGCCGACAGTGGTTGCGTTGGTATGACGCCCAAGGGAATTGGACTCCCACGCCAACTGAAGCTGCTCAGCAACAAGCTGAATCTGCCCAGCAACAAGCTGAAGCTGCCCAGCAACGAGCTGAAGCTGCTGAGCGTGCGCAGAAGGAAGCAATTTCTAAGCTTTTGGGCATGGGGTTAAGTGCTCAACAGGTTGCCGAAGCTTTGGGAGTGCCTATTGAGGAGGTTAGCGGTTAGGTTTTAGGTTTTAGGTTTTAGGTTAGGGATTGATTACTGAATCGACGCTCTAGCTCTTACTTGAACCTCCTCAATCTGTTCGATTTGCAATTGCGCTTCAAACTCTTGGGTGCTCAAGATACTTGCTTCGTAGCTTTTGTTGTCCATGTAACGGTTGTATGCCGCTCTTTCAGTATCTGATAAATTATTGACTCGCAAGGTTTCCTTGGCTTCTACCATTCCCTTGGCAGCAAATTCATCTTTGATTTCGCTGTTTCTCAAAAAATAGATCCATTCCTGTAAGGTAGTTTCCGCTGATCCCTTAAAATTCCTTACTTTCAACAGGTAGTATTCTGGAAAGATATCTGCTACTTTTTCTATGTTAAATTTTTTGGTTTGAGCTGGGGAAGGTTCCAGAATATCTCCGGTATTCATCCCAGTGAACTCTGATTTCAGGCGATAAATATAGTCATCTCCCTTGCCTAAGTTAAAGTAGACAATATTTACTGAGTAGATTTTCCTAATTTCGCCGTATTCTTGTCCTTGTTCCAGATATTCGGTGACTAATTGAGATACACCGTAGAGCATACGATGAAAATAATCGAGTTGGGAGTTGTTTTGTACTTCGATCAGGATCAACTCCGAGTTGGCAGTTTCGGCAAGAATATCAACTCGGTTGCTTTTATCTTCCTGAGTTTGTTGATTGCTTTCACTTTCGAGAAGGGTCTTGATGGTGATATCTTGATGTAATAATTCGCTCAAAAACCCTTCCAAGACTACATAATTAGCCTTGTTGCGCAGTAGTTTTTTGATGGCCCAATCAAAGCGAATATGTTTGGCAGGCATGGTCTCTTGTGCTTGTCTTACTACTCCTATTTTAGCTAAATTAGGTACAAGGGAACAAGAAACAGGAAATAGAGGCGATCGCACCACTAAGTAAATTGTTCAGTTGGCTCTCCAGCTATCAGCAATTACCTCGTCCGTTACCCACCTGGGATTTAAATCCCAGGCTAATAGCTGAAGTCGGTTAAAACCGACTGGAAATTGGTGGAAAATTAGTCCGTTAAAACGGACTTTCGCTATTAGCCCCGAAATCAAGTTCCGGGTGATTGGGTAGCTTGTTGAGCATCTGACAATATGAGTACCTATTGTAGGGTGTGTTAGCGCAGCGTAACGCACCGCATCCCTGCTAAGGAAATTTTTCAAGCTCTCCAGCTATCAGCAATTACCTCGTCCGTTACCCGCCTGGGATTTAAATCCCAGGCTAATAGCTGAAGTCGGTTAAAACCGACTGGAAATTGGTGAAAAATTAGTCCGTTAAAACGGACTTTTGCTATTAGACCGGAAATCAAGTTCCGGGTGATTGGGTAGCTTGTTGAGCATCTGACAATATGAGTACCTATTGTAGGGTGTGTTAGCGCAGCGTAACGCACCGCATCCCTGCTAAGGAAATTTTTCAAGCTCTCCAGCTATCAGCAATTACCTTGTTTGTTACCCGCCTGGGATTTAAATCCCAGGCTAATAGCTGAAGTCGGTTAAAACCGACTGAAAATTGGTAAAAAATTAGTCCGTTTTAACGGACTTTCGCTATTAGTCCGGAAATTGATTTCCGGGTGAATTGGGTCGCTTGTTGAGCATCTGAAATAGGTGAGACACTAGTACCTATTGTAGGGTGTGTTAGCGCAGCGTAACGCACCGCATCGCTGCTAAGGAAATTTTTCAATTAGCTCTCCAGCTATCAGCAATTACCTTATTCGTTACCCGCCTGGGATTTAAATCCCAGGCTAATAGCTGAAGTCGGTTAAAACCGACTGGAAATCGGTGAAAAATTAGTCCGTTAAAACGGACTTTTGCTATTAGCCCGGAAATCAAGTTCCGGGTGATTGGGTAGCTTGTTGAGCATCTGACAATAGTTGAGATACTAGAGACGCGATTACCTACGGTAGCTGCGCGATTACCTACAGTAGCTACGCGATCGCATTATTTCCAGTTTAGGCAATATCTTGAGAATTGGTGGGTTGGTTGCATGATTCACTATTCTTTGCTATTATCATTAACAATGGAAAA
>JAAHHL010000674.1 GCA_010672185.1 Caldora sp. SIO3E6
AACACTACCTCCTACCTCCTTCCAATGAACCTTGGTGCCTTCTTTCCTTCTACCTTCTTTCCTCCTTTCTCCTCCCTCGCCTCCTGCCTCCTGCCTCCTGCCTCCTGCCTCGTGTTTCTTGAAAGTATAAAGTCCCATCTGGAGTACTCAAATCGGCGCTGGCTGGTGTAGAAGTGGTTTCCACCGCCCGGTCTTCAAAGGGAACTCTTCCTGATGCGGGGACACCAAAGTTTTCTTCCTGCTCCTGCACAGAAAGTTCATAGGAGTCTAACTTGTTACTTGTTACTTATTCAGCAGACCCTAAGTAGGTCGTTGCCTTGCCCCGTTAAAGCACAGTCCATTATCTGTTCCCTGGATATTGCTTGCTATCAACAGTGACGTCAGGATAGCTAATTGTTTGACCTATAAAACCCTATACAATTTGGCTTGTTTTTATATGAAGTTCCACTGGCTATTACCGATGAGCTTTTCTACCAGCTGTGGGTTATGTGGAGTTCATTATTTACTGGAGTTTAGACTATGACTTATTTTTTCATCATTTTCCTCAAGACAAGAAAGGTATGACGTAAGCATTCTGGTAAAGAAGCGATTTTGCTCAATCCTATAAAACTAATAACCCAAACTGTGGGTTATGTGGAGTTGATTATTTACTGGAGTTTAGACTAAGCCGATACCTATCTCCTCAGTATCCCCCACCCATTCAATGACTTATTTTGAGAGGAGTGAGAGCGCCTTAACTGAAAAGGGTAATTGCCATGCCCGCATAAGTTTAATTATTTGTCAATCCTATAAAACTAATAACCCAAACTGTGGTTTATGTGGAGTTGATTATTTACTGGAGTTTAGACACTTGACAAAATACGCAATGGTTCCTTTATCCCTCACTCTCTCCTCAAACCGTGTCCAAATTGAAACAAGAGGGGCGCGATCAGCACAAGCTGATCGCACAACTAAATCCTAAGTATTTGTCAGGAGGATTGGATGAGAAGGCTTATGGGGAAGCAGAGAACTATCCCGATGAAAAAATTTCACCACCTTATGTCAGAAAAGAGTTGCTTGCCTCGTTATAGAAATGTATGAGAAATGAAAGGAAGCAGATGCACCTAAACCGAGCGACCAATCATTTCTCTGAATCAAACAAAAAGAGGACAATAGAAGTAACAATGCGAAAATTAGTGAGAAGCGTAATACCGATTATCATCAGCCTATGTCTGCTGATTTTTCCACAAGCAGCCTATGCACAAGGGATGCCATTTGGATTTCCTGTTCCAGCAATAGAGGAATGTCCAGCTCAATCAGTTACCAACCCATTCCCTATGAGAGCAATGCTAACGGCATTTGCAGAAGGCACATGGACATATAAATCCGGTGGACCTATGGTGAATGCTGATGGTGTATTTGGGGCAGATTGTTCAACTTGTCGATTTGATGTTCCACCATATCGTGTAGCGCAATTGATTGCATACACAGGAGGAGATAGTGTCAAGGGTACAGGAACAAGCATGAGCTTTGATGTCTTTCCTGGAGAAGAGGTAAAATTCTGCTTTAACGATCGTCCAGGGTCTTATGGGGACAATGAAGGAGTTGTTTACGTTACAGGGGAAATTACTCCTCTGTCAAGTGATTTCTTTTAATGAGGAATGTGAGTGGGACTTAAGAAGAGGAGGAAAAATTCTGGAAAGACAAGCTCCTCAGATGCACAGGAGAGACAAAAAGAGCCAGCAAAAAAGCTTGGTCTTTCTCTGCACATGAAGCCGCTCCTTAAGTCCACTCTACTTCTCTCCCACCGCAGTCTTCAGACTAATCCCTAAGCCCTTGGGTGGGAAGTACTAAAAAATCATGCGCCCCGCAAGACTCTACCAGTATCAGTCTTGTCGGGGTGTTTTTCTAGCTTCAACTCTGCCAAAACCTGGTTGATCCCAAATCCGGTTATCGCCTAATTCTCCAATTGTGTCCCTAAACCCACCCCTACGTTGCTGATCATATTGTAGCGATCGTCAATTTTCCACTGCTCTCTCTCTGCCAAGACAATGATGAGCGCTTTAGAATCGAGATGTCACACCTTTATCGCTAGGGACTCAAAGTCTGAGCAACCTCAAAACTGCGACTTGACCCAAGCAATATCAAAGATCAACTTATAAAGTGGAGAATATTTCGTTGGGTTTCACTTCTCCTTCGACCAACGCTACGCGAAGGTTTGACCCAACCTACATTTTTCGGTGTGTCACGCTAGTAGCCTCTTCATATTTCACCTCACCCCGACATAACCTATAATTTATCTGGCGATCGCGCTCTTGCTGATGGAAGGCTGATGGCAAAACTCTACTATCGAGGTATGGCAGAGGAAAATGGTAAACCCAAAGTGGGACGTAGTGCTCGGTTGTTGGGAGTTAGACCTGGCATTGACATTGATGTCGAGCAAATGCCTAGAAATTGGTTGGATGAACAGGGATTTCTCCGACCAGAAGCAAAACGCAATCCAAGGTTTGGTGAGTCTGTAGCTGTAGCCATCAGAAATACCAAAGGAATGTCTGTCTCGCTTTCAATTGAAAGTTTGCCAGCATTCCGCAGACCTGCTAACTTTGGAGGAAAAGGAAAAGACCCTATGAGAGCAGATTGACGATAGCAAAATTACTGGGGAGCTTGAAGCGGTTCAAGACAGCTCCACCCACGTTAGTATTTTGCCAAGAGCTACAATGTTGTTGGAAAAGTACGAAGCAGCACTGGCAAATACCCAGAACGATTGGGAGAAAGTTTGAGAAACCTAAACGGTTAACAGGAGAACAGCAATGGTATGGATGTTTAGCTTGTCAGCTGAATGTGGGGAACAACAAGCTGTCGCAGAGCAATTTTCCCACCATTTTGACCAAGTTTCCTGGGTTCTTGACCATGGTAGCCAGTTTCAATGTCGTGTAGGAATTTTTCAGGATATTGAGGAGAATTGGTGGTGTCGAGTTTCTCCAAGTAGCGTCAGTGAGATTGGAATCGATACACCGGAAAGTGCTTATTTAATGACGGAACTTGGTATTCTGCTCTATGAGCATTTACAGTCTGCTCCCAGGTTTCGCTATGCTTTGGTGGGTGTGGAAGTGGATGAGTTTAGAACTTATAGTGAATTGCTTGAAGAGTCTTCTACTTTGGCTTTTCCGGGACTGGTTTTGGCTCAAACAACTTGGCAAGCAATAGGAGCTTCTCCAGGTTTTCGACTATTTAGTCCGGGATATGTCTGGCAACCCTATGAAGGTGAAATTTATAAGCCCCTGATGGTATCGTCAGATTTGAAGAGTAAGTTGAAAGCATTTTTGGGAATTAGGACATACTCAGCCCCTTCGATAGTATCTGCCATCGCTTTTGCTTCGTGAGGTGGTCGGGAGAAATCCTCCTGTCCAACCATAACCAGTGTTGGCATTGATAGTTCACTAAGACGCTCCAGCAGCGATGTTCTCGAAAAAATCGCACGACTTAGTGCTACTATGCTGGTGATATTTGGCTCAGGCCAATTAAGCAACCGCTGTTTGAAGTTTTCCACCAGATCCGTTTGACTCCGCAAGGTATCTGGGGCAAAAAAGAGGGAAAGAATTTGCTCTACCAGAGGCACTGGGATTTTCCCAATTTCTTCAATCATCGCTGTCATACCAAGATAGCGCTGCTGGGTTTCTGGGGGTTCAGGAGCAACCGACGTATCCATGAGAACCAGGGCACTCACTCTCTCTGGGTGGTTAAGGGCCAGTTGAGCTCCCCACATGCCTCCGATAGATAAGCCCACTACAGCACATTGATCGATATTCAGCATTTCGAGCAATTGATAGTGATCTTCTGCCAAAGCTTCAATCGAATAAGGAATCTCAGGGACGATATCAGACTTTCCATGCCCCCACAACTCTGGAACAATGCAGCGGTATTCTGGCGAGAAAGCCTCAATTTGAGGAGCCCACATGGAGGCATCATACAGAAAACTACTGCCAAAGAGAATCGGAAAACCCTTGCCATACTCCTCATAAGCAAGATATTTTCCTTTTATACAAAGTTTTGGCATATTAATTTTGATTAGTTCAGTATTATAGCAATTCTACGACTTGTGAGGTACATTTTTATCCCCCTAAATCCCCCTTGGAAAGGGGGACTTTGAGATAAAGCAGGACTTTGAGATAAAGCAGGACTTTGAGATAAAGCAGGACTTTGAGATAAAGCTAAATCCCCCTTGGAAAGGGGAAATTTGAGGTAAAGACTGTACCTCATAAATATGAGAAACGCTAGATTATTTTAGGTCGAAGTATCCGAAAGTATACTAAAGTGACCAGATAAAACAAGTTAACAGCAATTAGCAATCCTTTACCCACCCAAGAATTCAGCTCAGGGAAAATATAGAAGGTTGCTCCCAAGACCATTAGTTTCTCTACCAAAGAAACAGCATGACCATGATGCTGCGGGTCCCAATAAGAGAAAGGACTAATAAAACGGTAGTTGCTGAAGGGGAAAAAATGTCTGTGGGCATCATCATGATGAACAGGGAGATCCAGTAAGGAGTGAAATACCATGCTTAGACAGAGGAGTTCTCCTTGTTGCCATCCCCAGTAATGAGCAACAAGTATTAATATCAGTGCTAGGGGAAGAGAATGAAAAGTAGCAACCAGGTTT
>JAAHHL010000675.1 GCA_010672185.1 Caldora sp. SIO3E6
AGTCGGTTAGTAATATCTCGGTCCACCAATCGCCGCACATCCATTAGGCTAGTATTTGCCCCAGTTTCTAAAGTGAAGGCATAGGCAAGAACCGTGCCAATGGGGGAAGAAAGGGGAGAAATTTGCGGTGTTTCCACTCCTTCGGGTAATCTAGCAGTGGCTTGCTGCAAGCGCTCAGTTACCAACTGACGAGCTCGATAAATATCCGTACCCCAGTTAAAGATGACTTTCACTACAGAGATTCCCACTGCGGAAGAAGAGCGTACTGTAGTTAATCCAGGAGTACCATTAATAGCACTTTCTATTGGTAGAGTAACCAAAGATTCCACTTCTTCCGGAGCCAATCCCGGTGCTTCCGTTTGGATTTCTACCTGGGGAGGAGCAAAGTTGGGGAAAACATCCAGAGGCATCCGAGCAATGGTAACAAATCCCCAAACGGTGACAATGATAGCACCGATGACAACTAGCCAGCGCTGAGCTATTGACCATTTGAGGATGGAGTTGAGCATTGATCCGGTGTTAGTGCTGAAAGTCCCCTGTTTATGAGATTGGCACAGGGAAATGAAATCAGGATGAAATGCTCTATAGGAGCCGTAGTGGCGTGGCACACCTAAAAATGTGTAATACTCAGATCTTTCACCATTCTCGATAACCCGCCAAGGGTTAATACTGACAGCTAAATTTGACTTCTGGCACGACTAAAATTGTCGAATAAGTAGGTTGGGTGTAGCGATAGCGAAACCCAACGCAGCAGACTCCGGCGTTGGGTTTCATCTCAATTCCGGCTACATTGGGATAATATTCATTCTGGTTGGGGCGCAAAGCTTGCGCCCACCGTATCTATGTTTCCTTACCAAAAAGCCAGATTTTTAATCATTCCGATGCAACCGGAATTGATATCACTTCGTTTCACCCTACCTACCTATTCTGCGATCCTCAAATACCGATTTCTACGTCTATTCCAATCCCTAGCTGCTGATCTGGTTTGAGATTGTCCTCCCTGTGTGTTAGTAGCAAAAATAGGTCTACCACTTCTTGTATAAACAACTACATTACCATCAGTTTGAATGGCGAGTAATGCCCCAGGATTACCCTCTGTGTTTGTCGCCCAAACTGGTGCGCCACGCTCATAAAGAACCACATTTCCATCGCTCTGAACTGCCAAAAGATCAGCATTTGTTCCCGTTGCCCAAAGAACTCTCCCAGCGCCGCCATAAAGAACTAAATTTCCATCGTTTTGAAAAGATAACAGATAACGGTGCAACAGTTAAGATTATTGCAGTGGGATATAAAGAGCATAACGACCTGTTCATCCGAAGTGAGAGAGTGGAGCTATGAAAACCCTTGATTTACGTCAAAATCCAATTAGTCTGGAAGAGTTATTGCAGGTTGCAAGCAATGAAACTGTTCTCATCCTCAGTGATGATGGGAACGAATACATTTTGGAGGCAGCCAATGCGTTTGAACAAGAGGTGGTTGAATTAGCGAAAAGTCAAAGATTTATGATAGTTGCTTCAAAACCGAGGCATCTTCTATCTGATTAATCGCTTCAATCAACTCTGGTGGCACAGCTGCAAACCGTACTTCCAAAACGTCAAGTACTGATTCGCGAGCGTTTTGCAGAATTGCTCTGAGTTCCATATGGCTGAGTACAGGCATTTGTCTCTCCTCTCGATAAAGCTTCAATTGTGTTTCAAAGTGCTGATGATTATTCCCCTGAACCTTCAGCCTCATTTGGGGAGAGCAATTGTTGGAATTGTGCAATAGAACCAATTGTTATCGCTTGTTTATGAAGTTGCTTCAAAACCGAGGCATCTTTCATCTGATGAATCGCTTCAATCAATTCTGGTGGCACAGCTGCAAACCGTACTTCCAAAACTTCGAGTAGCGATTCACGAGCGTTTTGCAAAATTCCTCTGAGTTCCATATGGCTGAGTACAGGCATTCGTCTCTCCTCTCGATAACGTTTCAATTGTGTTTCAAAGTTCTGTTGTAACTCTGGTGGTAAGGTCATCATCCAGTCCACGAGCCGGAACAGTTTCCTGATCTCCTCTTGATGGTAACCTTTTTCCAAAAGTTTCCGAACTACATCCCATTTACCCTGCTGCCGCATTGGTGGTTTACCCTGGGTCATCAGAGTTGTCAGGTGAGCCATAATCATGATGGCAAAGGGATTGGTACTTTGTTCTAAATCTTGCCACTTTGCTTGATAATCCAACAGTTTCACTATCGGAAACTTCAATTTGACTTCGCAATCTCCTAGTGTATAACCGTAGTGACCAGGACGCCAAGTTGCTTGTTTATCTCCCAACACGGCTAAACTAATTACCTGTTGTTCATAAAGGTCAAAAGCCCTGTAGTTATATTGATACATTCGCCTAGCAAAGTCATCGTCAGATTGACTCTGCACCTCGACATGAACTAAAACCCAAGTTGATTTGCCATCTTGCAACCAAACTTTAAATAACTTATCGGCAATCCTCTCTCCTGAGTCAGCTTGCCGCACAATCTGTTCGAGTTCCTTATCCAAGGATTCGGGTGGCTGACGACCATCGATTAAAGCGTGAACCTTCGGAAAGCAGAAGCTCAGAAAAGGTTCAAAATATTGCTGTAAGGCTTCTTTCCAAGGGGTATCGTAGTTGGCTGATATTTGTTCACTCACTTTTGCTACTCAAAAAGACTAAAGCCTATCCTAAGCAGAGTCAGGCTGGTAAAAAAAGCTCATTCTGATATTGACATTGGGACTATTTTGAGCAGAATTCAAAATTTGCCGGACTTCGCCCCGCTACGCTAACACTTTACTGCTACGCACCTGAGCGCAAGTATCCCCATTGCGCATTGCTTTGCTCCCCGCTCACCATGCTATGTGTTCCAAAATTCAAAATGCTTATAGAGTAAGAATTCTACCGATTTCATCCTAATTTCATATTCACCTGCAAAAGTTAAACATAGGTACTGTAATGACCAACTAAGATGCTGATAGTTCGGTAATAGCGAACTTAAGCGAAAAAAGGCTCTCACCAAACTGATGCAAAAAGCAACAAGACTCCTGGTTTCAACTTTTACCTTTCTACTGTTAACCTCTACAACGCCAGCAGTAGTACTTGCTCATGCGGGACATGGAGATGAGTTTCACAGTGATACTGAAACCATAGCTAATCCAGAAAATATTGAAGTAGATACCGTAACTGCTAAGCAAATAGGCATCAAAGTCCAACCTGTCTCTAGGCAGTTTTTGGAGATAGGCATCAACACTACAGGGCAGATTGAAACTCAGCCAAATCAACAGGTAGAGGTAACTGCACCGATTCCAGGAACAGTTGCTGAATTGTTAGTTAAACCCGGTGATAAAATTACCAAAGGTCAACCAGTTGCCGTTCTCTCTAGCCCAGAATTAATCGAACTCCGGGTTGAGTCTCTCGACAGACGCACGGAAGCTGAAGCCAATCTAGGGGAAGCGGAAGCTAACCTCAAACTTGCTCAACAAAACTTAGAGCGTCAGCGTCAAATTGCCACTGCTGAAATCACCCAAGCCAGTACCCAACTAGCAGAAGCCCAAGAACGTTATGATCGGGATGCGGAGTTAACCACTGAAGGAGCCTTACCCCGCCGTCAGATGTTGGAGTCCAAAACTCAACTAGCAGCAGCAAAAACTGCTTTAGAAATGGCAAACAGTCGCCGGGAAGTCCTGGAAGCGGAAGCGGAACTCCAACGCACCCAAACAGCGGTGAATGCGGCAAAATCCCGTATTAAACTGAGTGATACTACCTACAAAACACGACTACAACAACTTAGCAATCGTGCGAATGAAAAAGGGTTAGTAACAGTACTTGCTCCTATTACTGGTACAGTTGCTCAGCGGCAAGTTACCTTAGGTGAATCCTTTGAGGATGCAGGTGGTCAATTGATGACTATTGTTAATAGCACCCAAGTTTGGGCAACTGCCAACATTTACGAAAAGGATTTAGAAAAGGTCAAAAAAGGGCAGAAGGTGAGATTAAAAGTTTCTAGCTTACCGGAGCAAACTTTCACTGGTCAAGTCACTCAAATAGACCCTCTAGTAGCAGGAGAAACACGAGTAGTACCAGTTAGAACGAAGCTAGATAACCCTAGTAGGCAACTAAAACCGGGGATGTTTGCTCAATTAGAAATCTTAACTGATAAAAGCCCTGTTGCCACTTTGGTAGTTCCGGCGAGTGCTGTAGTAGATACCAATGGTAAGCGACTAATTTATGTACAAAATGGTCAGAATAACTATCAGCCAGTGGAAGTAAATCTTGGTGAAACTTTTGAGAATTTAGTGGAAGTTAAAAATGGTTTATTTGAAGGCGACCAAGTAGTAGTTGAAGGTGGAGTAATGCTGTACGCTCAATCTTTAAGAGGTGGCAGTAAAGCTCCAGCTAAAGATGAACACCAGCATGATACTAATAAAGAGACGAGTTTATCACAGCAAGGTATCCTCCAATATAATAATCTACATTGGTGGTTAGTTGTGCCAGTAGGAAGTGCGATCGCTCTTAGTGCTTTCTGGCTAGGTCGTCGCTCATCGAAGGCTATATCAAGTTCGGTTGAATACTTACACTTCGGTGACAATAAGGCAGAGGGCAGAAGGCAGGCCCGATGACAAAATTTTTT
>JAAHHL010000676.1 GCA_010672185.1 Caldora sp. SIO3E6
CAGATTTAACGGTTGCCCACTAAACTGTAAAGTTATAAAGAGCAATGTCTAGGGAAAGCTAGATACTGCTTGCTCTACGAGCTAAAAACAGTGGATTTTTTTTTGAACACTGGTGGGCAATTGATGGTTACAAATTGTTAATTGTTAAACTTACAATGTTTAATTCGTTGACCCGGTTAACACTGACAGATTAAAAATTTAGCAAAAAAAAGGGTAGAAATAGGGTAGAAATAGGGTAGAAAAATGAGTCTGCCCTTAGAGCATCCTCTTTACTTTAGGTTTGTTTGAGACAATAACCTATACCACGAACTGTCTGAATCAAATCATTAGGTGCTCCTGCCGCCTTGAGTTTATGGCGTAGGCTTTTGATGTGAACCTTGACTGTAGACTCTACAGGGGCGTTATCAACAGACCAAATATGTTCAATAATTAAATTGCGACTTAACACTCGCTGACCGTTGCGCATCAGAAGCTCAAGGATAGAATACTCCTTAGGAGTCAAATGCAGCAGATGTTCCTTGAAGGAAACTTGATAGGAACTAGGGTCAAGACGCAAGCTTCCCCATACTAAAATTGGCGATGAAGCAAAATTACCTCGACGCAGTAGGGCGCGAATTCGTGCTAATAACTCTGGTAAATCAAAGGGTTTAACCATATAGTCATCCGCACCGACATCCAACCCTGTAACTTTATCCATACTGGTGTCGCGGGCAGTTAACATGAGGACAGGTGTCTCCATACCCTGGGAGCGCAATCGCTTACATAGGCTAATACCATCCAGCTTAGGAAGCATCAAATCTAGCAAAATTAAGTCATATTCAACAGTCTTGATTTGCTCCCAAGCTGCTTCTCCATCTCCAACAATATCAACAATATAGAGTTGGGCTGCGATCGCATCAGCCAAACCTTCTGCTAGAGGTGTATTATCTTCAACCAGGAGAATCCTCATGGCATATTGCACCGACCGTTAGCCGTGAACATCTATCAATTAATCTTGTTGTTAAGTCTTACATGGTTAACTGACAATTTTACCAGAAGCAGGTAAAGATAAATTAAATCGATGAATGCTAACTTATTAAGCAGGTTATTTCTTGCTTGGGCAAATCTTGGTTTGCGTGCCAATGAGTTGGAGCGACGAGTGGAGGAGCAAGCTACGGAAATTTTTCAGCTCCAAACTCAGCTGCAACAAGAGAGAGTCAAGTATCAGCAAGCAGAAGTTTTACTGGCTCAAGTTCAAAAAAAAGTAGACTTTACTCACCTTCGCCTTAGGGAACAGTTGGAAGCTGTCTTTGAGGGAGCCCTTGATGCCATCTTGATTGCCAACCAGGAAGGCGCTTATGTGGAAGCCAATCCATCTGCCTGCCAGCTGTTTGGTTTACCGCGCTCCGAGTTACTTGGTAAGCAAATTACAGACTTTATGGTTCCAGGCTTCGATTTTGCCTTGGCTTGGGGTAATTTTCTGGAACTTGGACAAGCGACTGGAGAATTATCCCTTTTACGTCCAGATGGTACAGTGCGAGAAGTTGAATATGCAGCCAAAGCCAACTTTCTGCCAGGGCAAAATTTATCCATCTTGCGGGATATTACTGAACGAAAACAAGCAGAGAAGGCATGGCGCAATAGTCAAAGGTTTATAGAGCAAATTACCAACACTAGTCCTACTTTGCTCTACCTCTATGACTTAAGACGAGATTGTAACATCTGGGCAAATTCCCGAAGTGAAGAGTTTTGTGGTTGCACACAGAAGCAAATGCAAGCAATGGGTTCGCGATTGGCAGCGGAATTTTTGCACCCCGAAGATTGGCAACAGCTACAGGAATTGAAGGAAGGATTAAAGGTAGCTAGGGATGGTGAGGTAATTGAAAGGGAATATCGCATGAAAAATGCCCAAAGTGAGTGGCGCTGGCTTCACGTTTGGGAAATTGTCTTTACTAGAAACAGTGATGGTAAACCGGAACAAATCCTAGGCACAGCTATTGATGTTACTCAAGCAAAGTTGGCGAAGGAAGAGCTACATCAACGGGAAGAGGCATTCCGCACCCTAGCAGAAAACTCTCCAGATTTAATTGCCCGATTTGACCGACAATTACGGCATATTTATGTTAACCCAGCCATTGAAAACTCAACTGGGATGCCAGCTTCGGCTTTCATTGGGAAAACTAATCAAGAGTTAGGAAGACCAACAGAATTAGTATCTTACTGGAACCAGGCAACTCAAAAAGTTTTTGAGACAGTTTCTGGAGAGTTGATTGAATTTGATTTCCCAACTCCTACAGGAGTGAAAAGTTACCAGTCTCATTTAGTTCCGGAATATGCCCAAGATGGCTCGGTAGAATTTGTTTTGGGTGTGGCTCGGGATATTACCAAGCGTAAACAAGCAGAGCGAGCTTTAACTCAAGAGCGCAACTTTATCTCTGCTATCCTGGATACGGTGACTGCTTTAATTGTGGTTCTTGACACCCAAGGGAGAATTGTTCGCTTCAACCGAGCTTGTGAACAAATGACTGGTTACTCTTTTGATGAAGTCAGAGGTAGGCATTTCTGGGACTTGTTCCTGATTCCGGAAGAAGTAGAATCCGTCAAAGCGGTTCTCAATGAACTGCAAGCAGGTTCGTCTTGCAATGAACACGAAAATTATTGGGTGGCGCGGGATGGGAGTCGCCGTCTTATTCATTGGTCTAATACCATTCTCCCCAATATTGACCGGGAAGTGGTAGCCAAATCACCAGTTTCTTCCTTGAGCAGGGATGACTCTAGCCAGAGTGAGGGAAAAAATGACGCGGGGACGTGGGGACGCGGGGACGCGGGGACGGGAAATTCCCACCAAAATTTTGTTGACTCTCCTAGCCAGTCTAATTATTCGGGAACCTCTAGTAAAGCTAAGTATATCATCGGCTGTGGCATTGATCTGAGCGATCGCCAACAAGCAGAAAAAGCTCGTCAGGCTTTAGCAAGAGAGCAAGAACTTAATCAACTTAGAACCGACTTCTTTACTATGGCTTCCCATGAATTGCGTACTCCCCTTAGCGTAATTTTACTTACAGTTCAATCATTGGCAACTTTTTATGAGCAATGGTCACAGGAGAAAAAGCTTAAAAAACTCGATCAAATTGAAGAAGCTGCTCAAAACATGAAGCATCTGATTGATCAAATTTTAACCTTTCATAGAAGAAATGAGAATTCAACTTTTAAGAAACACTCTGGCTAATTGCTAATGGCTAATGGCTAATGGCTAATGGCTAATGGCTAATGGCTAATTGCTAATGGCTAATTGCTAATGGCTAATGGCTAATGGCTAATTGCTAATGGCTAATGGCTAATTGCTAATGGCTAATGGCTAATTGCTAATTGCTAATTGCTAATCAGTTGTATCTATTGCCAATGGCAGCCAAGGGAGATAAGGGAGACAAGGGGGATATTTACACTTAACGATTCCCAATTCCCAATTCCCAATTCCCAATTCCCAATTCTCCATTCCCAATCACATAGCCTCAAAAACCTGAGCGGCAGTCAGCTCAAGTTCAGGAAAAATATGAGAAACAATCCGCTGATTACCAGAGAATTCAGTCCCTTGATACTTACCATTGACTAACACCAATACAGTTACTAACCGTGCTTGTGGATCAACAATCCAATATTCAGGAATGCCCCGCTGCTCATACTGTTGTCGCTTCTCAATGTAATCACGTTTGTAGTTATCATCATTTTGGTTACGGTAGGGGCTAACCACCTCCCCCACTAACCGTGGGGGAGGCATATTAAGGGTGATAGTTTGCCGCTTCCTGGTTGACTCAAGGTGTTCTTCTCTGAGTACAACTAAGTCTGGGTAGCGGTTTTGTCTTTTACCTAGAACTTGTAATTCGTAGATATACTCACGTACCAGCAAAAAATTGGTGAGTTTTGCCAGTTTGTACATTAAGCATAAGGTTATGCAGCCGTTTTCTCCACTTTCCGGTGGCACTTTTATTAGCTCCCCATCGAACAATTCATAGCGGTTGTCTGTACCATCGTCATATTCGAGATATTGCTCAAAGGTCAATTTTACTGGCGTGTGGGTCATTTGGCTCTCCTTTTTTGTAAATGGTAATCGGATATCATTAAGTTATACCAAATCCGGTTACAATAGAGCCGTTTTGAGCAAACCGTGAAATCTTGCTCTGGGACGTTTCATGAAACGTCTCTACAATGTGGGCATAGCGGGTATATCGATACCAGATTTGGTATTAGTTGTTGCTAAGGAGTGATGACGGCAAGCATAATAATGAATGTTCGGTTTCAAGCTGATGCTGATTTGAATAAGGTAATTGTGACAGGATTTATACGCCGACAGCCTGCAATCAACATTAAAACTGCTATGAAGCCAGCTAAGCTTTCTACAATAGATCTATTGTATGAGCTGGGGACTAGGTGAAACAATTTTGTTTAATTTTCAATGTTTAATTTTCAGGAATCCCATTGCCTTAGTGGCTTTGCTAATTGCTACTAATGGAGCTTTTCTAGCCCTGTGGACACCGAGGAAAGCAGTAGCTCACAATGCTAGATTACATCCTTCTACTGAACCATTAAATCTTGGCTTGTTAGAGCAGCAGAACCTTCCCAATGACGGTTCTGTTATAACTGCTGCTACCC
>JAAHHL010000677.1 GCA_010672185.1 Caldora sp. SIO3E6
TCTTGTTGGAAGTACAGTTAAATCCTCACGAATTGCTCAAAACTCTACTAGGAATTGAACAAGAGTTTGGTAGAGTGCGTAAAGAACATTGGGGACCAAGAACCCTAGACCTAGATCTATTGTTATTTGAGGATTTAATTCTAGAAACACCGGATCTTCAAATTCCTCATCCCAGGATGACTCAGAGAGGTTTTGTTTTAGTACCATTAGCAGAAATTGCTCCTGATTGGATCGAACCAGTCTCCAAATTGAAGGTTTCTGAGTTGGTGCAAAAGGTTGACTGTTCTGGTGTAAGCTTATCTCAAGTTTCAGATTAATGTTCTTGTTCTACTCGCTCCCTCATGTCAGACAAATTTGAAAAGATATACATCCATCCCAGTCAATTTCCCGACCAAGTTTACCAAGATTATTTGGCTAGCTTTTCTGCTCAACAAATCAATCATAAATTTCATTACGATAGTGTCAAGCAAAGCCAAAAATGGTTAAAAATTCATGAAACTTTCTCTCCGGCTAGACAAGACCAAAGTTGTATTGATGCTTATGCTAAATGCTTTCAGAAAACAGCAGAAGTATTAGCTGATGATAATTTAAGCTTAAATTTAATTGGCTTAGGTTCTGGTGGGGGAGAAAAGGATAAGCTTTTGGTTTCCCATCTATCTCAGACAAACAAAGCCTTAACCTATTATCCCGTTGATGTTAGTTCATCTCTTTCTATAATTTCTGCTCAGAAAGTTAGAGAGGCTTTTCCTGAGGTAGATGTACAGCCAATTGTCTGTGATTTACTGCACTCTGATGATTTAATACTGCTGATTGATGAGCCAGAAAAACAGCTAAAGAATATTATTACTTTCTTTGGCATGATTCCCAATTTTGCCCCTGATGAAATTTTGCCGATTTTAAGTAACTTTCTTGGTAAAGGGGATTTATTACTTTTTAGCGCTAATCTAGCACCGGGAGCTGATTATCTACAAGGTATTAAGAAGGTTTTCCCTCAATATGACAATGAATTAACTAAAGAGTGGTTAATTACTATTTTACTTGATGCTGGAGTTGAGCGAGAAGATGGAACGATTAAATTTACGATAGAAGACGATGGGCACAAGCAGCATTTTAACAGAATTGCTGCTTACTTTGAATTAGCAAAAGATGTAAGTTTTAAATTAGAAGGGGAACTTATTGAGTGGAAATCTGGGGATAAGGTAAGATTATTTTTCTCCTATCGCTACACAACTGCGATGATTCAAGCATTACTCAGTACTTATGGTATTAATGTTTTGGATTACTGGGAAGCTGCTAATCAGGAAGAAGGGATTTATCTTTGTCAAAAAGTTTAAACAAGGGGCTTAAGCCCCTTGTCTTTGTATTGTTGAAGAGATCACGAGACCAAATTAACCAATTATCAATTATCAATTATCAATTATCAATTATCAATTATCAATTATCAATTATCAATTATCAATTATTAATTATCAATTATCAATTGTACTATTAACACATCCAGGATGCTGAGCAACAGGATGAATTACTGTCCCATCTGGTAGCTGAGCCACTAATTCCACATTCCCTTCGGCATCAACTATCCAACCTGTAGCTTCCACTATCTCAGGGGGAGGATTTTCTACTACAGGTGGAGGAGATGGTGGCAAAACTGGCTGAGGTTGTTCCTCTGCTACGGAAAAATCTTGCAAATCTCGCCAAACTGTCTGCCCTCGGATAGGTGCGGTCGGGTCTTCTGGTATGCCACCTTGTCCGGTAAGAGTAAACGAGTTACCTTCAGCGGCAGCGCATCGGGCAATTACTTGCTCAGTGGAATCAATCACCTCTTCTGGTAACTTGATTAATCCTGAAGCAGGGTTTACTTCCGGGTTGGTGATAGTGACTGAACCGGAAAACCCAAACTGAGAGCTAGCGGTGATATCACTCAAGGGGGTAAGTTGCTCTCGAAACTCCAGTCCAAAAATACCTTTCGCTGTTAGGGTAATTCTTCCCCCATTCCCCTCAAAGGCATTAGCGGTAATGTCACTATTTTCTGTGGGAATTGCCACGATAAAGGGAGCATTAATCTCAATGTTTCCCCCATCTCCCCCGGCACCGGCAGTACCGGCAGTGGCAGTAATTTGGCTGTTGCGTCGCAATAGCAATGGTTGCTCCAGCAGGAGCAAAATTTCTCCCCCTTGATTAGCCGCAGTTGCCGCAGTCAGAAAGGCTTGATTATCTAAAGTGAGAGAACCTGCTTGCAGTTGAATACTTCCCCCAATACCTGTTCCTTGACTGCTCACTCCTATCCCTGCACCATCGCGGATGGTGACGGTTCTCGGCTTAGCAATGAAAATATTACCACTATTGCCCCCAGAACCGACTGCGGTATTGGCAAATAATCCTGTCTCTTCCCCAGAAAGCAGAATTGAGTCGGTTACATCCAGAGTAATACTGCCAGCATCAAAGTCAGAGTCAGTACTAGTACTTAGTTGAGAACCTTCCCTAACTTCCAAGCGATTCCCTCTTAAGCGGATATCCCCAGCATCCCCTTCACCGGAGGTACTAGCAAGAATGTGAGAACCATTGGTAAGGGAAATCGAGTCAGTAGTAATGCCAATTTGTCCCCCAAAACCAATGGCGGTAGGTTCAGCACTACTGCTAATCAAACCATCATCTAAAAAAATTTCTTGGGCAGTAATATTAACACTACCAGCATTTCCTTGGCCCTCGGTTTGGCTACTGACTCTAGCTTCATTGGATATAGTCAGGGAATTGGTAGTGATGTTGATATCTCCAGCATTACCTCTACCAATTACCCTTACTCTAGTCAGTAAACCATCTAAGCGACCACTACTGGCTTTCCCGTCTAACAATACTGATTCACTGGCATTAATCGTAATCCCTCCGGAATTTCCTGCTCCATAAGTACTAGTAGCTAGTTGAGCACCATTAGTCACCGAGAAGTGGCGAGTATTAACCTCAATCCCTCCAGAATTACCCACTGCTGAAGGACCTGCTACTAAGTTAAAGGCATTAGAGTCCTGTCCCAGACTATCTTCCCCATCAAAGACCACGGAGTCTCTAGCATTAATAATAATCTTACCAGCATCTCCTTGGAGATAGGTACTGTTATTGAGTCTAGCTCCCTCAAATAAACTCAAATTATTGGCATTAATCCGAATATCCCCGGTGTCTCCTTGCCCAAAATTACTAATATTGATAAAACCACGATTAGCAAGCATCACATCCTCAGTCTTGAGAATAATACTACCAGCATTACCACTGCCACGAGTAATATTTGAGATAGTTGCTCTATTAATAATCCCCACATTGTCCCTGGCGTCAATCGTAATATCTCTACTTCTGCCTGAACCGAAAGTTGTGGCGGCAATTTCTGCACTAGCATCCATCTGCAATTGTCCGGTATTAATATTGACTCTCCCTGTATTACCAGCAGCTTCAGTTACGGAGAATATGCCACTATTGACTCCATAATTGGGGTTAAAATGGTTGGGATTCAGGTTATTGGGAGGGAGAGCAATACCCGTTCCTTGGTTTTCCAAGGAAACTTGCAGGGAATAAGTGTCACCAGGATCGACGCGATCGCCTTCTAATCCTTGTAAACTATTAGGCACAGTATCGAACTCTCCCACACCAATAACGTAAGTTCCAGGAGCATCAAAGGTGAAGGAAATATAAGAGTCCTGCCGGACAATACTGCCTGCTGCCCCATTGGTTGCATTAGTATCGTCATTAGAAGCTAGTATTTCTCCCGTTGCTTGATTAAACAGAGCAATTTCTGTATCTAAACTACCAGGATTATCGGTATAACCATCCCCAAAATCAATATCGAAAATACCCCGACTATTCCCCTCAGTAATCGTAAAGGAGTAATAGTCATACTGTTCCTCTGCCGTACCCAATACCGTTGCACCACTAATAATTTGCCCTGGAGTCCGTTGCACCGCCACATAAGGAATGCCCCCCGATCCAGAAGCTTCAACATTAGGATTAAAGGCAGTGTTAAAGGCTAATTCATCCAGATTAAAAACGGTAAGTCCATCGAAGGGAGAACTGATAAAGTCTTGGCTGCTCCCAGAAATTGTCACCGTTTCATTTATCCTAATCCTAACATCCCCAGCATTACCACTATCGGTTGCCAAAGTCAGGATTTGTCCACCACTTGCTAAAACGAGATGATCTCCATTAACTTCAATTGTCCCACCATCACTGCTACTATTAGTAACCGCAGCAATAAACCCTCTATTCGCTAAACGAATTGTTCCTTGGGGATGAGCCTGATTAATCCAAATATTTCCCCCAGCACCACTGTTAGCAGTTTCTGATAAAGAGAGAATGCCACTAAAAAGTCCATCGGCAGTGAAACCAGAAATATCTACATTACTAGCTTCCAGGAAAATATCCCCCGCCTTCCCTGCTCCTTGAGTAACTGTTGTAATTCGAGAACCACTCGTTAAAGCCAGAGCCTTAGCACTGAGATCAATATCACCCCCAGCTCCTAAGGCATTGGCTGCCACTCCATTACTGATTAAACTACCATCTCTCAGGGTAATGTTTCCGGTCGCATTAACGACAATATCTCCCGCCTCTGCATCTGCGAGTTTACTATTAGTCCCAATTCCTG
>JAAHHL010000678.1 GCA_010672185.1 Caldora sp. SIO3E6
TAAGACGAAAACACAAGCCTACCGCTTCCCAGCTCCCCCAGCTCCCTCAGCTCCCCCAGATCCCTCAGGGGGGTATACAATAAGCCTGTACAGTGCTATTATTATTTCATAATGGGTAAAGTGTGCGCTTATATATAAACCCTCATCAAGTATATTTGTACTGGTGCAAAATGTGAGTTGTATGACTCCCGATTCCTAACCACCCATCTAATAATCATGACTCAAGCCATCGCTAAACCCAATCAATTGATTCCCCCTTTAGAAAATGGTGATAAATTGACTCGTCTTGAGTTTGAAAACCGTTATGAAAAAATGCCTGATCTAAAGAAAGCAGAATTAATTGAAGGAATTGTTTATATGGGATCTCCTTTACGCATTAATCAACATGGAGAACCTCATGCTGATATTATCGGCTGGCTTAGCGTCTATAAGGCTTTTACTCCTAATCTACAGTTGGGTGATAATTGTACAGTGATTCTTGATGAAGAGAATGAACCTCAACCGGATGCTTTACTCAGAATCAAAGAAGGCGGGCAATCGACGATTAACGAAAAAGGTTATGTTAAGGGCGCACCAGAATTAATCGTTGAAATTGCCGCTTCTACAGTGTCCATCGATCTACATGATAAGCAAAGAGCGTACCGACGCAACCAAGTCCAAGAATATTTAGTGTGGCGAGTTTATGACAATAAATTTGATTGGTTTAGACTCAGAGGAGGAAAATATATTAAACTCGAACCTGATCAGCAGGGAATTATCAAGAGTGAAATTTATCCAGGTTTGTGGTTAGATGTCAATGCTTTATTAGCTGGAAATTTGGCTCAAGTGTTGGCAGTCTTGCAACAGGGAATTGGGGATTGGGAGAATAAGTAATAAGTAATAAGTAATAAGTAATAAGTAAGACAGGGAGGACAAGGAAGATATGTACACTCACCAATTCCCAATTCCCAATTCCCAATTCCCAATTCCCAATTCCCAATTCTCAGAGATTGTAATTGACGCTAAAGTAAATACCATCATCCTGGATATTGGTAGAGCGATCGCTTAAATCTACCAAGGGTATGGTAAAATCCATCCTTAGGGTCAAGTCTTCAATGGGAGAGTAGATAATACCTGTTCCTAAACCTGCTAAAAAATGCTCATTGGCAATCTGATCGGGATTACTGGGATTATTCCAAACTATGCCCATATCCGCAAAAGGAGCAATTTGCAGTAAAGATATTCCTGGTTTTCCTTGGATTAGGGTAATCCGGTCTTCTACGGATAGTCGCCAACCATTATCCCCTGAACGGGCTCCTTGACGATAGCCCCGTAAAGTTTGACCCCCACCGATGGTAAAGCGTTGGGAACCTAAGAGACTATCGGGAGAGAGTTGGATATTCCCCGTGACGATTAACAGTTGTTGTGGGGTTAACTGATGGATGCGCTGTACTTGACCATTCCAATTGAAAAAGCGACCATCAGGGATGGGGTCAGGATTGATGGTAGCATCTAATAGGTCTAGACCAAAGTTGAACTGGGAGCGCAATACCCAAGCTCCTTGGTTATCCCGACTCAAGTAATCTTGACCAAAACTCAAGACGGTGGTGCGGGTAGTACCGTCGGCTTCTGCACCGCTGCCGAAGGCTGTACCTACATTATCAAATAAGAAAGTTTGTCCGTCCCGGTGGTTTAAACCGACAGAGAGGGCAAATTCTTCTCGGAAACTGCGCTTGATTGGTTGCCTTACCGAGATTTCGTAGGTTTCTGATTCCCCTTCGATACCTAATTCGTCAAAAGGGGATTGGGTAACTTCGTTGCGATCGATAGTTGTGCGTAATTGTACAGTACCATCGAGGGCATTGAAAGGGACGAGGTAGTTAAAATCGAAGATAGTTGAGCCGCCGGTGAAGGAACGAGTACCGGTAGCAGTGAAGACATCTCCCACACCTATTAGGTTACGATAGCCACCGCTGATGCCAAAACGCTCTGAACCGACACTAGCAGCAGAGTAGTTATCGATAAAGACGGAACCAAACCAGGGGGGTGCTTCATCCACTTGGAGGCGGAGGGTACTTTCTCCGGTTACTTCTGCTGGTTGTAAGTCTACTTCGATATCTTCAATTAAAGGATTAATTTGCAGTAGCCGCAGTTGGTCTTCTAGTTGATTAACATTGAGGGGAGTTTCGATACCCCGTTTCAGGCGGGAGGTAAAGTAACTGGTACGAAAACCCTGTTGTCCGGTAATCTCGATATCAGTAATTGTCCCTTCAATCACTTCAATGGTGGCTACCCCATCGGTAATGGTTTGTTCTCTAAGTAAGGCACGGGAATTGATATAACCTTGCTCGATGTAGAGTTGGGTAATGGCATCGGCAACTCCCCGGAGTTGGTTGAGGGTGACATTTTCTCCTGTTAAGGGTTCGGTGAGGGGAGCAAAGTCTGCTGAGGTAAAGATGGTGCTGCCTTCGACATTAATCCTGTCGATAGGGAAGCTGGCGCTATCGGGAAGTTCAGGAGGTGTGGTTTCTTCCGGTTGAGGGAAGAGGGGTTCATCTTCGGGAGGGGGAGTTATCGGTTCTATGGGTTGGAGAAAGTCTTGATTCGGGTTGGCAGGGTCGGTACGTTCTTGGGGTGATTGGCTGATAAGCTCAAGTTCAGTAGAATAAGGTTGAAGGAAATATGAGGTGAAAATTTCACTCGACCCGTCCCCGCGTCTCCGCGTCCCCGTGTCTCCGACTTGTTCTGTGGCTATGGCAGGGGTAATTAATCCCAACAGTAGCAGACTCTGGCTCAAAATAGTTACTTGTTGAATTTTCATTTTTCTCCTCTTTATACGTAGGGGCGCACCGACGTGCGCCCTTAATGGTGCGCCCTTAAAATGTGCAACAATTCTTGGTGTGTCATTCAGTATCCCTATTTCTTCTAGCGCACGTCAGTGGAGGGCGCACATCGGTGGCAGGGCGCACGTCGGTGGCAGGGCGCACGTCGGTGGCAGGGCGCACGTCGGTGGCAGGGCGCACGTCGGTGGCAGGGCGCACGTCGGTGGCAGGGCGCACGTCGGTGCGCCCCTACGGTATGTCTCATTCATTTCCTTGATTGGCTACAGGTTGACAATCTTGATTGCGTTGAATCTCGGTTTTTATCTCCTCATCTAAGGTAATTTCTCCCTCTTCTTCAGTAAAATTTATCACTATAGCTGGGGCAGTTTGACAGGCAAATTCCTCTAATCCTGACTCAGGCAACTCTTCTATAACTGATTGCCAAATGAGGGTAAAGTCGGGGATATTGCTAGTGGTAGCATCACCCCTGACTAGAATTGGGGTAGAATTACCAGGGACTATCACTGGGGTAGAATTAGCTGGGACGACCAGTGGAGTAGAATCACTCCTGACTACTACTAGGGTAGAGTCACCAGGGACTATCACTAGGGTAGAGTCACCAGGGACAGTCACTAGGGTAGAGTCACCAGGGACTATCACTGAAGTAAAATCATCAGGGACTATCACTGAAGTAAAATCACCAGGGACTATCACTGGAGCAGCAATGTTAGCCAAATCGAAGTTCACCTCAGTAACTCCGATAACCCTGGCTCCTACTTGGTAGTTTCCTCCCATTGAGTTAGCAGTTACTGTCGTACTAGCTAAACCAGCAGTATTGGTGGTTAAGGTGATACTACCGATGCTGGCACTGGCTCCTGTGGCGGGAGCAGTGAAAGTAACAGTAACTCCTGGCACTACATTTCCGAATTCATCGGTAACCTGAATTTGCAAGCTATCAGCAAAAGCGGTGTTAACATCGGTACTCTGGTTATTGCCAGTTAAAATATTTAAGATAGCCGCCGCACCAGGATCGTTGGTGAGGTTGAAGTCAACCCCAGTAATTCCTGTGGAAGTTGCTGCTAGTTGATAGTTCCCGGCAATGGTGTTAGCGGTAGCTATAGTAGTAGCAATGCCGGAGACATCGGTAGTTAAAGAGATACTATCCAAACTGGCACCGGGTCCTGTGGTGGGAGGAGTGAGGGTTACAGTAACATCTGGTACTACATTACCGAATTTATCGGTAACTTGGACTTGCAAGCTATCAGTAAAAGCGGTGTTAACAGTAGTGTTCTGGTTATTGCCTGCTAGGATAGTTAAGCTATTGGCTGCACCAGGATTGTTGGTGAGGTTAAAGTTAACCCCAGTAATTCCGGTGGAAGTTGCTTCCACTTGATAAGTTCCAGCGACGGTGTTAGCGTTAGCTGTGGTAGTGGCAGTACCATTGGCATTGGTAGTTAGGGTGGTATTCTTTAAACTCGTACTAGCTCCTGTGGTGGGAGAAGTGAGGGTGACGGTAACATTTGGTACTACATTATCGAATTCATCGATAACTTTCACTTGAAGATCATCATCAAAACCTGTATCGACAGTGGTACTCTGGTTATTACCTCCTGCAATACTCAATAGTAGTTGGAGTTCAAAAGCACCAATATCTACTGTAGTACCACTAATCCGCGCTTTACCCCGTTGCTCCGTAGTAGAATTCACTGGTGCTAGGGCATTACTTCCCCCATTGAAAGCAGGGCTATCCTGTTGAAAAGCATGGGTTTGAGTAGGGCCACCTTTGTCTGCTAATGGTTCTAGTTGAGGATCGAGGA
>JAAHHL010000679.1 GCA_010672185.1 Caldora sp. SIO3E6
GTAACAATGTAACAAATTTAAGTAAATGTTCATGAAACGCATCCGTTGCCCGCATATAACAAGCATGACCAGCATTTTCTAAAACTACTTTCTGGGCATTCGGCATTAACTTGAGTAACAAGTCAGCTTGCGCTACTGGAATTAGTCGGTCATTACTACCCCAAATTGCCAACGTCGGCAATTGAACTCCCTTCAGTTGCTCCTCAAACTTCAAAATGCCCACAGGAGCAATCGGCACAAATCCTGATAATTGCTCGGCATGATTAGCAATCAAAGGTAAACTGTAATTGCCACTCATAGATGGGGAAACTAAAATTGGCAAATTTAAGTCTAAGCTATTAATTAATTCTAGCAAAAAATCTTTATTAGAACCAGATAGTCTTTCAGAACTGCCATAGCCAGGAAGGTCTACAGCAATTCCTCGATATCCTTTTTGGGCTAAAAGTTGGAGACTGCCAATCTCTTGCCATGTCTTAGCGTTAAAGCTGGCTCCATGCAAAAACAGTACAGTTTTAGCAGTAGTTGCTCCAGCTGCGAGATAATGAATCTTAGTCCCTTGAATTGTTACATATTGAGAGCTTATCTTTGTGTTCATTATTTAATGTTAAATTATTAAATTGACAATTGTCATAGGGTGGTGAGTCTCACTTGTTTTGGTACAACGGCCAACTAATTCAGGGTAATAGCTTGGAGCTAGCAATTGATGACCCAGGCTTACTTTATGGTGCTACGGTCTTTACAACCCTACGAGTCTATCACCAGTCCCTGGCACATCCACTTACCAACTGGAGAGGGCATTGCCATCGCCTCTGGAATAGTCTACAGGCTTTTGGCTGGCAGCTACCGGAGCAGCAGCGGTTGCAGCAAGGAGCCGAAGCACTGTTACCCTCGTTTCCTGTACTGCGGATTACGATCTTTCCTGATGGAAGGGAATGGATTACTGGACGCTATTTACCAAAGGACTTAGCTCAACGTCAACAACAAGGGGTTACCGCCTGGTTGGCGGATACTCCGGAATTAGTTCGCTCCTTACCTACTCATAAAACTGGCAACTATCTAACGGCATGGCTTGCTCTCCAGCAGGCGCGACAGCGAGAAGCACAGGAAGCAATTTTAGTCGATGCTACTGGTAATTGGCTGGAAACTAGTACTGGTAACCTTTGGGGTTGGCAAGACGGCTGCTGGTGGACACCGCCTCTAGCATCAGGAATTTTACCAGGAACTGCGCGATCGCAATTGATGAACTGGCTACAGAAGCAAGGATTAGTAGTGCGGGAGGCAGTTTGGAACCAAGAATTGCTGTTAGGATTCCAAGCGATCGCTTACACTAACAGCGTTGTCGAAATAATTCCTATCCACACTGTCCTCACTCCACACCAAAGCCTAACCTACGAATCCTCTCATCCTAGTCTAGAGCAATTGCGGAGTTTATTTATCTAAATTGTCATTTGTTGTTTGTTGTTTGTTGTTTGTCATTTGTCCTTTGTTGTTTGTACTAATAACTAATAACCAATAACTAATGACCAATGACTAATAACCAATAACCAATGACCAATGACTAATAACCAATAACCAATGACCAATAACCAAGTAGAAATCTCTGTAGTAGTTCCTCTTTATAATGAAGAGCCTAATATTGACTATCTGTTTGAGCGCCTTTCCCTAGTGCTGGAGCGAATGAACATTGGCTACGAGATTATTTGTGTTAATGATGGTTCCCAAGACAATACCCTCAAGTGTTTGATTGAATATCACCGTCGTCATCCAACAATTAAAATAGTCAATTTATCCCGCAACTTTGGCAAAGAAGTTGCTCTGACTGCGGGGATTGACTATGCTGGTGGTGCTGCGGTTATCCCTATTGATGCTGATCTACAAGACCCTCCAGAATTAATTGAGCAACTAGTCGCTAAATGGCGTGAAGGTTATGATGTCGTTTATGCAACGAGGCGATCGCGTCAGGGAGAAAATTGGGTCAAACGCTTTACAGCTAGGTCTTTTTACCGCACAATTGGCTGGATGAGTCCTGTTCCCATACCTCGCGATACAGGAGACTTTCGCTTACTAGACAGGCAGGTAGTAGAAGCTCTCAAGCAAATGCCAGAACGAACACGGTTTATGAAAGGTTTGTTTGGCTGGGCTGGTTTTAAGCAAACTTCCGTCCTTTTTGACCGAGAACCCCGTCTTAATGGTACTACTACTTGGAATTATTGGCGCTTGTGGAACTTCGCTATTGATGGTATTACTTCCTTTAGCTTTCTTCCCTTGAAAGTCTGGAGCTATATTGGTTTAGTTATTTCCTTACTTGCCTTTCTCTACGCTACTTTTTTAGTGATTCGGACTTTAATTTTTGGTGTAGATTTACCTGGCTATGCTTCCTTAATGGTGACTGTTCTGTTTTTAGGAGGTATCCAGCTAATTACCCTCGGCATCATCGGTGAGTACCTAGGAAGAGTCTATGAAGAAGTTAAAGGACGTCCACTTTATTTAGTGCGCGATTCCTATGGCTTTAATAAATGATAAAAAACGTAGTCGCGCCGTAGTCGCGCTTTAGCGCCTCTTAAAACAGAAAAACATGTATACATACCGTAACTTATCACCAGAACAAAAAGCCGAAGTCGTCAGACAACGTCTACAAAAAGGCTACCCTCCCCACTCACCTCCCCATCCAATCACCGATAGCTCTCACTACCTTATCACCGCCACCTGTTACAAACACAAACATCGCCTAAACACTTCCCAACGCTGTCAACAATTGCTCGATCGACTTTTTGAAACCTTTATTGGGGAAAATATCGAAATTTTAGCCTGGGTAATCTTAACCAATCACTACCACCTCCTAACTACAACCGTTAATTTTCCATGGCTCAGTCGAGAAATACGCTTGATTCACGGTCGATTGGCCCGCCAATGGAATCAAGAAGATGGTGTGACGGGAAAAATTTGGTCTTCCTATAGTGATCGGGCAATCCGTTCGGAAACTCACTATTACAGGGTTATAAACTATATCCATTACAACCCTGTCAAGCATAAATCAGTCTCATCCCCTTACGATTGGCAAGAGAGTAGCGTACATTGGTATCGACAAGAAAAAGGACGCGACTGGCTTAGAGATTGCTGGGTCAAATATCCCATCAAAGACTATGGTCAGGAGTGGGATACTTTCCCGTAGTAGGGCCGGTAGTAGGGCCAGTAGTAGGGCTTTAGCCCAATCTTTGTTCATACATGGGCTAAAGCCCTACTACGTCGTCTATAAAAAGCTAAAGCCCTACTACGTCGTCTATAAAAAGTCTTAACTCTCTTGCGCCGAACTTGCACTTTTATTATTAGATTCAGTTGTAGTAGCATCAGTAATCGCGATTTTCTGGGAGTCAGGAGGTAAGGTTGGTGTCTTTACCGCTTCTTCTAATTGTTGTGCTTCCCGTTTAAACTCATTTTCAAAATCTTTAGAGGCTTCTTGAAAACCTCTAATTGCTTTACCTAAGCTTCGACCAATTTCCGGTAACTTCTTTGGTCCAAAAACTAATAGGGCTATGACCAAAATTAACGCCATTTCCGGCAAACCAATACCAAACACGTTCACTGTTATGTCCTCCTGCAATTTTTAGGTGTGCTAGTCTTAGTCCTTAGTATTTGATACTCCTTATATTTATAGCGCTTCTTATTGAGATCAAGATTGGCAAGTTATTGGTTATTTGTCTTTCTTCAACATTCAAGCAACAACTAATAACTTCTTCCCCGCGAAGTCCTACTTAATGAGAGTCGTGGGATAAGCTTAACTCATCGGGAGTATCAAAAAAACCCGGACTAGCCGGGAAATTCAAGATAGAGCTATTGTCGAGGGCAACTAACTAACCGCCCAAGCTTCTCCAATCTACGTTAACGCCGTTAAGGATCAGCGAGGAGTTGTAAATTTGCAAAATAATCACTAAAAAGAGGAAAAATAACAGCATGAAGACTCCCATCAGTACTGTAGTTCCCCAGCCGGGAGCCACTTTGCCGTACTCAGAGTTTAGCGGTTTGAGAAGATTTCCTAACGGTGTTTGGATTGCCATGAGTCACCTATGATTAATGTTGATAGATATTTTGTAACGTTGCGTAATATTATAGGACAAGTTGACACTCCTCGCTTCCTCAGGGGGTGACAAGCGCTAAACAGGAGACTGAGTGTGGGGTGTGGGGTGTGGGGTGTGGTGAAAATGAAGATATATATCGCATCCGATGTGAGCTCCATCAACCCTCATAAAACTTATTCCATAGTCTATTACCTGATTCAACCCTGTTCGACAGGCGTGCAATATCTGAGTCTTAGCTTAGAGTTGTTGAGTTTTTGTTACAGTAAAGAAAAACACAGAGGAGGCGGTTGTGACGGAAAAACATCGCTCCCGATGGGACGTTGGTAGGTTTATGCAAACTTTGACCTACTTTGAGGTTATACCTTTCATTAGCTGTTTACAAAGGTTATTCACGGGTCGTGCTCATCAAAACCAAGCACATGAGGGGGGTAGCAAAAACATGGGAGTGATACTAGTCGCTGGAGCAACTGGTGGCGTTGGCAAGCGAGTTGTGCGCCGTCTAGGGGAGCAGGGTTATCCAGTACGAGCCT
>JAAHHL010000068.1 GCA_010672185.1 Caldora sp. SIO3E6
CTCCCACACTCCCCACACTCTAACTCTTTCAGATGAGAATCCTCCTATCGACAGGGAGTCATCCGGCTCAATTGGAGAACAATCTCATCAATTGCTCCTACTAAAGAACTTGACTCCCTGGGATGATTAACCAGGATACTAAACAAAATCGTTCCATAGTCTGGGTGAACTAGGTAGCCAGATAAAGCTCTGACTCCCCACAAAGTACCAGTTTTGGCATAAACTCTTCCTTGAGCAGAAGTATTGCGCAGTCGATTTCTGAGAGTACCACTTACTCCAGCGACGGGTAAAGAAGAGTAGAAAGCCTCCCTAGTATTGGTGAAATTCATCGCTCTCAGGAGAGTAATTAAGGATCTAGGAGTAGCTGCATTTTGTCGAGATAAACCAGAACCGTCTACCTGTCGATAACTGTTGGAGTTAACTCCCAACTGCCGCAAAGCTTCCTGGGCTCCCCGTGGACCCCCAACACTGCGCAGTAAGGCATCTGCATAATTATTATTGCTTCTCAGATTAGTTACATTGATCCATTCTCCTAGAGAGGTGGAGCGATACTTGGCTCTAGGATCAAACTTTTGTAAAGCTGCAGCGGTAGTCAAAAGTTTGATATTGGAAGCAGGGATAAGGAGTCTATCGGGGTTGTGACTGTAGATAGTAGTCTTATTATTCAAAGACTCAACCAAAATACCCCACTTTCCACTAGCAAAGCTAGGACTTTTGATAACGGATTCGATAACTAGATCTATATCAGAAGCACAAATACGATTATCTGTTCTTTCCGGAGGTGGTACATTAATTCTTATAGAATTTTGAGCTACATATACTGGTGTTTGCGCGATCGCTTCTTTGGTAGTGAGGGGATTTTCCCAAACAAGAGCTGCTACAGCCAGTAAAGCCAAGGGTTTGAGCCAACGACTAACCTTGTTCAAATTATTGACTCCTTTGAGGAACGAAAAACTCGGTCATCTTAACATTGCTGGCCGAAAAAAGTCATCTTACCAATGGACAATGGATAATTGATAATGGATAATTAATCAATCCGGTTTAAAGTCTCTCCTTTTAAGGAGAACAAAGTGCTATTAGATTTCCTTATATTCAATCAAGCAAGGTTTTAACCTTCTTGTAATTATCCATTATCTATTATTAATTAATGAATACACGTAGGGGCGCACCGACGTGCGCCCTTTGATGCCCTTTCAATGGGCACTGTAATAAGTCGAGGCTCCGGGAGCACCTTAACTACCAACGCATATTGCACTAGCCAGAGTTTGCCAACTTTCTGTCATAACTGCTGTTAATTGCTGTGTCATCGGCAAACTATCTACTACCATGCCAGTACACAAGAGCATCATGTAGAGGATAGAGTACTTGAACAAAGAACGGGCAAGTTGATTATCAGTGGGATTGAGCAACAGTAGCCACGCTTTCTTGAGAAACAAGCTGCCTAAAACGAGGGCAATTATCCCGTAAACTACACCAGATGCTCCTAAGGGATAAACCAGTAACAGAGACATCGGTACTACTAACAGAGTGTAATACCAAATCTGACGGGTAGTTGACTCTTCACCAGCCACCACCGGTAACATCGGTATACCAACTTGGGCATAATCATCTTTGATCATCAAGGCTAGTGCCCAAAAATGGGGAGGTGTCCACAAAAAGATCAGGGTGAATAATAACCAAGGAGTCCAACTTAAGTCACCAGTAACCGCTGCCCAACCGACTAAGGGGGGAATGGCACCAGCGGCACCACCAATTACGATATTCTGGGTAGTGTGGCGCTTAAGTAAGTGGGTGTAAATACCCATATAAAAGACTAGACCAGAAATTGCCAACAGAGCACTCAGCAGGTTGGCGAATACAGCTAAGAGGGTGAAAGAAAGAGCTGCTAGCGCGATCGCAAATACCATAGCATCACGAGGCTGCACCTTACCGGAAGGGATAGGGCGATTTCTCGTGCGCAACATGTCGTAGTCAATGTCACGATCATAAATGCAGTTGAGAGTTTGAGCCGCCGCAGCAGCCAGAGTACCACCGACAAGGGTTACTAGCAGCAAGAAAGGGTCTACTTCTCCGTGAGAGGCAATCCACATCGCTGCTGCTGTAGTAATCAGCAACAAGGGAATAATCCGAGGCTTTGTTAGCTGATAATAGCTCTGAATAACTTGCAAGAAGTTTTCATGCTGACGGGATACGCTTGTCCCTATCATTAATTCACCTATTCCTTTTGTAAAACAATTTTTTGCTTAAAGCTTATTTCCCTTCGAGGGAAGTATCTACAGGAGAAGTTCTGAGTTTACTGGCAACAGTCCGATCCCGCAGTGCCACAACGGTAAAGGCTACTAGGGAGGCGAGTAAAGCCGCTCCTATGGATTGATGGGCAACAGTTAGGGGTTCAACTTGTAACTGGAACTTTAAGGTGGCAATACCCAAGAGTATTTGTAAAATAACTAATCCACCAGCCAAATTAGCCAACTGACGCAGCAGGAAATGTAATGCTGGACTTCGCCAAGCGAGGAACACAACTGCCAGAGTCATTAGGGTTGCTGGTACTACACCAACAATATGGCTATTGAGCACAGTACAAAGTTGAGCTCCCCCAAAACATTGATGCAATGCCCAACGGGAGGCAACTAATCCACCCAAAAGGCTTTGTAAATAAACCAAAATTGCCGCAGTTAAACTGAGCCAGGGCAACTTTCCACTAGTACCCGTGCCTTGATAGGGTATTAGTGCCATGCCAATTACCACTAGGGTAATAAAAAATAACAGTGCTGTTCCTAGGTGAGCGGTAACGATATCAAACCTGAGCAGTTCTGTTACCGTCAATCCTCCCAAAACACCTTGGAAAACAATTAAACTAAGGGCAAAAGTAGAAGCCCAAGGTAACCAGTTTGGCAAAGAGCGCCGCTGCCACCAAGATAAACCAAACAGGAGGATTGTACTCAAACCCACCAACGATGCATCCAAGCGGTGGAACCACTCTAGGAATACTTGCAAGTTCATTTGTTGGGTAGGTACTAATTGACCATAGCACAGAGGCCAATCTGGGCAAGCAAGTCCTGCATTCATTACCCGCGTAGCACTACCCACTGCCATTAGTAGCAGGGTAGCGATCGCTATCTTCCAAACTAAGCGACGGATACGTTCTTGCGGTTCTGATACTTTTTTGGATATGACAAAATTACGATTGCGAAAGGTTAAAGAATCCGCTAGGTTCTGGAGGACTGATTCAGCCATAGCACCAACTGCAAATCAAGATTAACTAAATATTGAGTACCGGCTTATTCTCTTCTTGAGTGTACTACTACTCTTGAAGAGAACCGACCCTCCTTTACCACTTTAACCACAGTTTTCTTACATCACGATAGTTTTAGATATTTTTCAGATTGTTATTAATTTGGTTTTGCTAGAATGGCATTTTATTATTTTTCTTAAATAAAATTTATATTGTAAATATTTATTTAAGTTTCTCAGAAATAAGGAGTTTTGTACAAAAAAAACTGATGCGCTCGTCGGACAATCCTGAAAAAATTAGAAAAATCTACTTCAAGCCCCCACTTAACCCTTGACCTGCTTTACCTTGGTAAAGGGTAAGCAGAACTCAATCTAAAATAAGTACGAGATAGAGCATCCTCCATTAGGGGCATGGCTTCGGCTTAAGTGAAGTTCCCTTACCCTCAACAATCTGACCTTTAAGTTTTGCTCTTAGCAGTCTTTCACTTTAAGCCTGTGAATATTCCCAGCCAAATTACAACTCTTATTATTGGTATTGCCGTGACTTTGATCAGCCTCTGGTATGGTCAAAACCACGGACTGATGCCAGTAGCCGCCTCTGAGGAAGCAGGACAAGTAGATGGTCTGTTCAATACGATGATGACCATCGCTACCGGTCTATTTATCCTCATTCAAGGAGCGCTTATCTATTCCCTGATCAAGTTTCGCCGACGCAAAAATGATCAGATGGATGGTCCATCGATTCATGGCAATATTCCCCTGGAAATTGTCTGGACAGCGATTCCTGCGGTAATCGTCTTGATCCTATCTCTCTACAGTTTTGAAGTCTACAACATTATGGGGGGGCTAGATCCCATGGCTTCCCATGACCATCATGGTTCACAGCTAGCTCACCATCACTCAGGTGATGAGCAAGATGTGGCTCCAAGCTTGATTGCCTTTGCTCCCTCCCAAGGACAAGTAGCCCTAGGTCTTGGTGCTTCTCCAGAAACAGCAGGTCAAGAAGCCCAGCTAACAGTAGATGTTATGGGTTTACAGTATGCCTGGCTTTTCACTTACCCTGACACTGGTCTCGTATCTGGCGAATTGCATATCCCAGTAGGGGAAGAAGTGCAGCTAAATCTTACAGCTATGGATGTTTTACATGCCTTCTGGCTGCCCCAGTTTAGGATTAAGCAAGACGCCATTCCTGGTAGGGAGTCTCAGCTGCGGTTCACACCAACTAAACTTGGTGATTACCCAGTAATTTGTGCCGAACTTTGCGGCTCCTATCACGGCTCAATGGTTACCAGACTCTACGTTGAAACTCCCGAAGAGTATGAAGCATGGATGCAAGAGCAACTACTCGCCAGTGCAGACAAACTAGAAGAAACAGTTGCCCTCAATCCGGCTCAGATGTCAGACAGTGAGTTTTTGGCACCCTACGCTCAGGAGATGGGTATTGACTCACAAAGCCTCAAGCATCTAGAGCACGAAGGCAGGAGGCAGGAGGCAGGAGGCAGAAGGGAAGAAAGTTTGTAGGGTAAGCTTTTTTCACGCTTTGGATTATTTCCGCCGCTCTGCATTAGAAGCTTTCTAATCCCCTTCTCTTCCTTAGTGTTCTTAGTGCCTTTGTGGTTCATTTAATAGCGCTCACCTACAGCTGATAGCTGATAGCTAAAAGCTCTTACCTTCATTTCCCCTTGAAAGTTTTTTATGACTACACAAGTAGAGCAACAAGAATCTGCTCAAAATACAGGTCACGTAGTTGAAAAACAGCAACGACGTTGGCAAGATTACTTTACTTTCAACACAGACCATAAAGTGATTGGGATTCAATACCTAGTCACCTCATTTTTGTTTAGCTTTGTCGGTGGTGCCTTAGCTGCCACCATGCGCACAGAGTTGGCAACACCTTACTCTGATTTTGTCAGTCCCGAAATTTACAACAAACTGATGACGATGCACGGGACGATCATGATCTTCCTGTGGATTATCCCATCTGGTGCCGCCTTTGCTAACTATCTGATCCCCTTGATGATCGGCGCTGAGGATATGGCTTTTCCCAAACTCAATGCCGTTGCCTTTTGGATGGTACCTCCTGGGGGTTTGCTGTTATTAAGTAGCTTTTTCGTTGGTGCGCCGGAAGCAGGTTGGACATCCTACCCTCCCTTGAGCCTCATTAGTTCTCAGGCAGGGGAAGCAATTTGGATTATGAGCCTGCTGCTGCTAGGGACATCTTCAATCTTGGGGGCAATGAACTTTCTGATCACCATGCTGAAGATGCGAATCCCTGACATGACGATTCACCAGATGCCCCTATTTTGCTGGTCGATGCTGGCTACTTCTGCACTAGTCCTGCTTTCTACCCCAGTCTTAGCCGCAGCGATGATTCTTCTGGCTTTTGATTTGATTGCTGGCACCAGTTTCTTCAACCCAGTTGGAGGCGGAGACCCAGTTATCTACCAACACATGTTCTGGTTTTACTCCCACCCAGCAGTTTATATCATGATTCTCCCCTTCTTTGGGGTGATTTCGGAAGTACTGCCAGTACATGCTCGTAAGCCAATTTTTGGTTACCGAGCGATCGCGTACTCCAGTATGGCAATCAGTTTCTTGGGTTTGATTGTTTGGGCTCACCACATGTTTACTAGTGGTACTCCTGGCTGGTTGCGAATGTTCTTTATGGCAGCAACTATGCTTATTGCTGTCCCCACAGGAATTAAGATTTTTGGCTGGTGTGCCACAATTTGGGGCGGTAAAATCAGCTTTAATACTTCCATGTTGTTTGGTGTCGGCTTTATCTCCGCTTTTTTAATCGGGGGACTTACCGGTGTAATGCTGGCGGCGGTTCCTTTTGATATTCACGTCCACGATACCTATTTTGTTGTCGCTCATCTACACTATGTGCTCTTCGGTGGTTCGGTATTAGGTATGTATGCCGGATTTTACCACTGGTTCCCGAAGATGACTGGGCGGATGATCAACGAAACCTGGGGACGGATTCACTTTTTTATGACCTTCATTGGTTTAAACTTGACTTTCTTGCCGATGCATGAGTTAGGTTTATTGGGTATGAATCGCCGGGTAGCGATGTACGACCCCCAATTTCAAACGATCAACATGCTTTGCACTGCGGGTTCTTATATATTAGCGACTGCCAGTATACCCTTTATCATCAATGTTCTCTGGAGTTTGCAGCGGGGAGCTCAAGCTGGTCGTAATCCCTGGAAAGCTCTAACTTTAGAGTGGCAGACTAGTTCTCCCCCAGCAATTGAAAACTTTGAGGAAGAGCCGATTTTGTGGGCAGAACCTTACGATTACGGTATAGATACCTACAGTGTTGACAGAGGACAACAGGTTGAAGAATTACTAGCTGAAGTTAAGGCAGATGCTGGGTAGTTAAGGAGACGCGGGGACGCGGGGACGCGGGAGGCAAGGGGACGCGGGGACGCGGGGACGCGGGGACGCGGAGATGAGGAAGACAAGGGAGACAAGGAGGACAAGGGAGACAAGGAGAAATTAAATATACTAATCACCAATTCCCCATTCGACCTTCTCCATTCTCCATTCCCAATTCCCAATTCCCAATTCCCAATTCCCCATTCCCCAGCAACAAACAACAAACAACAAACAACCAACAACAAACAACCATTTATGCAAAGTTCAACCATAGATGAGGCGAAAATTGCCCTTAATTATCATCATCAGCCTGAGGCGGCAGAACACCATGGACATCCCGATTTCCGGATGTTGGGAGTAGTCGTCTTTCTGATTGCCGACAGTATGACTTTTATTGGTCTGTTTGTCGCCTTTTTGATTTACAACGCCACCGTACCAGAATTTCCCCCGGAAGGAATCGAGTTAGAGTTGTTGCTACCGGGAATCAACACTTTGATTCTGGTCTCCAGTAGCTTTGTCATGCATAAAGGTCAAAGTGCCCTCAAAAAGAATGATGTTGCTGGCTTGCGACTCTGGTTTGGCATCACCGCATTGATGGGGGCGATGTTCTTGGGTGGACAGCTTTATGAGTACAGCCATACAGGATTTGGTCTGACGGACAATTTATTTGCTAGTTGCTTCTATGTCTTGACCGGTTTCCACGGTCTTCATGTTAGCTGTGGACTAGGGTTGATTTTGTGTGTGCTGGCGCGATCGCTAAAACCGAATCACTACTCCAGCGAATCCCACTTTGGAGTAGAAGCAGCAGAACTTTACTGGCACTTTGTCGATGTTGTCTGGATTGTCCTGTTTGTCTTGGTTTATTTACTTCCCACAGCTTAATTGTAGGGTGTGTTAGTTGTAGGGTGTGTTAGCGTAGCGTAACGCACCATGTCGCAGGGGCAATCATTTGCAAAAATCCCCTAAAACTAAAGGTAGTTAACACGGATTTAGAGAAGAAACCTCCCACAAGGGGGGTTTCTTTTTATGTAGTAATAATGCGATATTTTTTTAGTGCATCTATTTAAGAGCAATAATAGAGAAAAGACGGTTTTAGAAGTTAGGGTTGAAACAATTTTCAATTTCTTAGCCGCCTTTGAGTATAAGGGTCAGTCAATTTCGGGGAGGGCAAGATGGGAGAGATGAACACGGCAGAACTATTAGTCAAGTGCTTAGAAAACGAAGGTGTGGAGTACGTTTTTGGACTTCCTGGGGAAGAAAATCTGCACGTACTAGAAGCTCTCAAGCATTCTTCAATTAAATTTATTACTACCCGCCACGAACAGGGGGCAGCGTTTATGGCGGATCTTTATGGCAGGCTTACTGGTAAGGCTGGAGTTTGTCTCTCTACTCTCGGTCCTGGTGCAACCAACTTAATGACTGGAGTTGCTGATGCCAATTTGGATGGAGCGCCAGTAGTCGCCATTACCGGTCAAGTAGGAACCGACCGGATGCATATTGAGTCCCACCAATATTTAGATTTAGTGGCAATGTTTTCCCCGGTTACTAAGTGGAGTAACCAAATTGTTCGCCCTAGTAATACCGCAGAAATTGTTCGTAAAGCCTTTAAAATTGCCCAGAGTGAAAAACCCGGTGCCGTTCATATTGATTTACCGGAAAACATTGCCGCCATGCCAGTAACTGGTCAACCTTTGAGTCAAGATAGCCGGGAAAAAACCTTTGCTTCTTTTCACAGTTTGAGTAAAGCAGCCGTAGCGATCGCGAAAGCCAAAGACCCCTTAATTTTGGTGGGGAATGGTGCGATTCGTGCCAATGCTAGTGCGGCGCTGACGGAATTTGCGACGCGGCTGAATATTCCGGTAATTAATAGCTTTATGGGTAAAGGAGTGATTCCCTATACTCATCCCCTGTCACTCTGGACTATCGGACTGCAACAACGAGACCATATTACTTGTGCTTTTGAAAAAGCTGATTTAATTATTGCGGTTGGCTATGACTTAGTTGAATATTCTCCGAAGAAGTGGAATCCAGAAGGTAATATTCCGATTATTCATATTGGTATAACCCCAGCAGAAATTGATAGTAGTTATATCCCATTAGTAGAAGTAGTTGGAGATATTTCTGACTCTCTCAAAGAAATTATCAAACAGGCAGACCGAGAGGGTAAACCAACACCCTTTGCAGTAGATTTACGGTCAGATATTCGCCAAGATTATGAATATTATGCTAATGATAATGGCTTTCCCATTAAACCCCAAAAACTAATCTATGACCTACGGCAAGTGATGGAACCAGAGGATATTGTCATCTCTGATGTTGGTGCTCACAAAATGTGGATGGCTCGACATTATCATTGCGATTGTCCCAATACTTGTATTATTTCCAATGGCTTTGCGGCAATGGGAATTGCCATGCCGGGAGCATTAGCAGCCAAATTAGTTAATCCGGATCTCAATGTAGTTGCGGTTACTGGGGATGGAGGATTTCTGATGAATTGCCAGGAATTAGAAACCGCACTACGGGTAGGTACACCTTTTGTTACTTTGGTTTTTAATGACGGTGGCTATGGTTTGATTGGCTGGAAGCAACACAATCATTTTGGCGAATCAGCTTTTGTCGATTTTGGTAATCCGGACTTTGTCAAATTTGCTGAAAGTATGGGGTTAAAAGGTTACCGAGTCAATTCTGTAGCAGATTTAATTCCGACTTTAAAAGAAGCCCTAGCTCAAGATGTGCCCACGGTGATAGACTGCCCGGTAGATTACGGGGAAAATCTTCGTTTTAGTCAAAAGGCTGGGGATTTGAGTTGCAAGATTTGATGGGTGCTATCTGGCTTCTCATATTTGTGAGGTACATTCGCTATTGGTTGTAGGAATGGGGAATAGGGAATGATCTTTGACGATATATTTAATCAAAGCTTGCTCCTACAATGCCCCTACAATAGGGTTTGAGAACCCCGACTTCTTCAAGAAGTCGGGGTTCTGGACAGTTGGTGATTTGTTTGGTATAAAATTACAATCTGAAGGCGATTGCAAAACCAATATCAGGCAAATCTTTCTTTGTTAGGGATTGTTGCGTTAACCGGAAGATGCTGGTAAGGGCGGGTTTTGATCCCAATATCCGGGTTAAATGGTCTAGATTGTCCCTAAACCCGCCCCTACAAATGTACGGAATTCAATTCTCAATTCTTAGTTCCCGCTGCTGAACTTGCCCGTTAGAATGCTAAACTTAAGCAATATAAGGATAAAAACATTATGCTAGACGAGACAGTACTTGAACAACGCCTAGCTAACCTTGAGCAAATAGTTGCCGATCTTCAGCTTAAAGTTAGTAGTCAACCTGCTACAGAGAATTGGTTAGATAAGTTCATTGGTTCAATTTCAGATGAGGCAACTTTTCTACAAGCTCTACAATATGGGCGTGAGTTACGAGCAATTGATCGACCAGCAGATGAGGCTAACAATCTAGCTTGAAATACTTACTTGATACAGATCATATCAGTATTTTAACAATGGATAATTGGTAATGGATAATTAATGAATTCGGGTCGCGTGGATTTTGATCCCAATATCCGAGTTAAATGGTCTAGATTGTCGCTAAACCTGCCCCTAAAATAGGGCTTAAGAACCCCGACTTCTTGAAGAAGTCGGGGTTCTGGACAAGCGTACAGCCCTTTGGGCATGAAAACCGCGAAGCGTCTCGTAGAGAAGCTGATCGCTCACCCGGTAGAGCATTTTAGATTAAACTGTTAGTCTAAGATGACAATTGCCAAAAAAATCAGTATGCATTTGAAAGAGTTGATCATCCAGGAACTCGATCAAACTTCAGAACTGTTATTAGCCGAAGTTTTAGATTTCCTGAAATTTCTCAAGGCTAAATCTCGGCAAGAGATGCTTGAAGTTAATCTATTGAGTGAATCTTCTTTGCAAAAGGATTGGTTATGTCCAGAGGAGGATGAGGCTTGGCAAGATTTGTAAGAGGGGATGTGGTTGTTGTCCCCTTTCCCTATTGTCTTTGGTTGCTCCTACAGTAGCCAACTACGCCATTTTTTGGGATCTTGATTTCCTCATGTGGAACTGGCATCTTGCCAGTTTTAACCAGACAAATGTACGGAATTAAAGTCTCAATATCAACTCTTGTAGGGGCGGGTTTTGATCCCAATATCCGGGTTAAATGGTCTAGATTGTCGCTAAACCTGCCCCTAAAATAGGGCTTAAGAACCCCGACTTCTTAAAGAAGTCGGGGTTCTGGACAGTTGGCGATTTTTTGGTATAAAATTTCAATTTAAAAAGCCACAGCAAGCTATGGATAATTGATATCAGAACAAAGTCAACTCTCTTTGGGAGAAGCAACAAGCAAAAGTTCTAGATCCCCGACTTCTTCAGTTTGCCGAGTGTTAATCACGGCTCTTCAATTGAGAAGGCGAGGGAGATGCCGGTGGGGTCGGGCGAAGCATTTGGATAGGTATACTTGGGTCTATGTGTCTGAATTATCGCCCAAATGCTTCGCCCCTACAATCGCGCTTAAGATGTCAGACTCCCATGAACTCTTGTTCAGAAAACTCTGGTGTCTCCGCGTCTCCGCGTCCCCGCGTCTATTTTCAGATTAGGATTCTGGACAGTTGGTGATCTGTGTGGGATAAAATCAAGCCAAATTCAATCATCAGTTATGAGTGGAACAGGCATCTTGCCTGTAATTGGCTAAAATATATTGTATAGGGCGTATACAATACAGCCCCACAGTTATCGTAATTTTGCAATAATTAACCTAGCACCTACCAGCTAAAACCCAATACCGAACTCTCAAAACATAAATGCAATCTTGGCGTTGTCGATCAATTTTTAGCAAGTTGGCATTCTTGCTAGTACGGCGCAGTGGAAACAAGCCATCGGTGAAAAAAAAGGAAACAGGTTATTTTCCCTTCCTCCTTCTGCCTTCTTCTCTCTGCCTTTTAACAATAGTTGGCTGTAAACCTAACACACCTCTGTCGCCGGGAGAGATATCTCAGAAAATTGAGGAAAGTGTTGTTCTCATTTTCTACAACAATCGGGGTGGCAATGGCAGTGGGTTCTTTGTTGACGGGAAGAAAGGCGTTTGTACAGTTCTTACTGCTCGTCATGTTACCTTAACCGAAGAAAGCTTAAAAATTCAAACCAAAGACCAGCAAATCTGGAATGCCGCCACTATTCAACGTTTCCCAAATCATGATTTAGCCTTGGTGGAGTTTAAACCAAAAGGAAACAATTGCTCCTATCCCAGCCTCACCCTAGGGGACTCAGATCAGGTTAATAAAGGAGCTCAAGTCTATGTTTCTGGCTATTTTAAAAGTGGCGGACTGTTAGTAGACCATTTTGTCTTTGGTAATGTAACGGCAATTGACCAATTATCAGAAGGTTATGGTATTGCTTACGCGGCAACCACAGCGGGAGGCATGAGTGGGGGGCCAGTAGTGAATGAGAGAGGAGAAATTATTGCTATTCATGGACGCAGCGATACCGAAATTTATAAGTTAGCTAAACTCGAAGGCGAAGCGATTCCTGAAATATTGCAAACTGCGGCAGAAGAAGATGAGGAAGATGCTGAGGCTGTTGGTTCCCAAACAAGTTTATTTAAATGGGGCATTCCCACTAACACTTATTTAGCTAATCTGGCTCAAGTTCCCAAAGTTGAGGCAACGGAGTCGTTGACGGCTGATGATTATTACAATCAAGGGAATGATTTGTTAGCTCAAGATCTTTATGAGGAAGCTATTGTTGCTTATGATAAAGCGCTCGAAATTAAACCTGACTATGCTGATGCTTGGTATGGTCGAGGCTTTGCGCTACATGAGATAGGTAAATACCAAAATGCGATCGCTTCCTATGACAAAGCTATTGAAATTAAACCTGACAAGTATGAAGCTTGGAGTAGCCGAGGTACTACGCTATATGAGTTAGGTAAATACCAAGAAGCGATCGCTTCCTATGACAAAGCCATTGAAATTAAACCTGACTATTCTTTAGCTTGGTATAACCGAGGCGTTTTACTAGGTAAGTTAGGCAAATACAAAGATGAGATCACCTCCTATGATCAAGCAATCAAAATAGATAACAGTTGGGGTAATAGAAATCCGGCTAATGCTTGGTATAACCGAGGCAATGTGCTAAGTGATTTAGGCAAAAACCAAGAGGCGATCGCTTCCTATGACAAAGCTCTCGAAATTAAACCTGACAAGTATGAAGCTTGGTATAACCGAGGCAATACGCTAAATAAGTTAGGCAAAAACCAAGAAGTGATCGTTTCCTATGACAAAGCTCTCGAAATTAAACCTGACAAACATGAAGCTTGGTATAACCGAGGCAATGTGCTAAATAAGTTAGGCAAAAACCAAGAGGCGATCGCTTCCTATGACAAAGCTCTCGAAATTAAACCTGACAAGTATGAAGCTTGGTATAACCGAGGCAATACGCTAAATAAGTTAGGCAAAAACCAAGAGGCGATCGCTTCCTATGACAAAGCTCTCGAAATTAAACCTGACAAGCATGAGGCTTGGGTTGGTCGAGGCATTGCGCTAGATTATTTAGGCAAACACCAAGAAGCCCTCACCTCCTTGGACAAAGCCATTGAGATTAAACCAGGCTATTTTTATGCTTGGAATAGTCGAGGTGTTGTCCTACAGAACCTAACACGCTACGATGAAGCTCTCGAATCCTATGAGAAAGCGATTCAATTAGACTCCAACTACCAACAAGCTATTAACAACCGCAAGGATTTACTAGAGAAATTAGGGCGATAGGATGTTGTTCCATCAAGGTAGGTTATCAGGATTGGTTTGTTGGTATCCTTAATAGCTGGTAAACTCACCGATTACAGGCAAGATGCCTGTTCCACAAGAAACTGATAATTGAAATTGCAGATATTGTAGGGGCGGGTTTAGCGACAATCCAAAGTTGTTACCATCTTTAACCAAGGTTTGGTTTCTTGATCATTACGATACATCACCGTCCAAACTTCGCCACCTAAAGCTGTATCCGGCTGCAAATCGCAGGAAAAACGGTCTTGTTTGCCAACAAGCACCGGTACAAATTTGAACAAACCAGCAGCAGCAAGCAAGATACCGATTATGCCAATAACCAATTGCGCGATATCAAACCCTTTTTTTTGAGACATGGAAGTAGGTCTTTGTTGCCTAAAAAATAATGACTTCTTATTTCTGCTCTACAACAGTGCGCCAGTCTATTACGGAAATTTTGGCTGCGATCGCTACACTCACCAGTTGTACAGTATTTTAGTAGTGGGAGCATCTTGCTCCCTATAAAATTGCTAACTATAAAATATTCTCATCCCTGTTCTGAAGTTCCCAACTTACAAATCAGCTATGCGCCAAATAGATATCGAACAAGTAAAAATTCAATGGGAAGGTTTGTTTCAAGCTGCGCTCAATGGAGACGAAGTGATCATCACGCAAAACAACCAACCTATCTTAAAACTAGTACGCTTGGCTCCATCTAAGAAACGTCGTCAAAGCGGCAGTGCCAAAGGCTTAATCTTTATGACACCTGATTTTAACAAACCTTTGGCAGATTTTAGCGAGTATATGGGATGAAACTACTACTTGATACCCATACATTTCTTTGGTTTATCAATGACAATCCCCAATTGAGCACAGATGCCAAAAATCTACTTGAATCTGAGGCTGATTTACTGTTGAGTGTTGCCAGCCTTTGGGAAATAGCAATCAAAGTTAGCATTGGTAAACTTTCTCTGCCGGATAGATACGATAAGTTTATACCTCAGCAGCTAACGGTCAATGAAGTCGAAATTCTACCAATCAGTGTGGTACATTTAGCTATGGTGGCAACACTGCCGTTTCATCATCGTGATCCTTTTGATCGGTTATTGATTGCACAAGCAATGGTAGAGCAAGTTTCAATTGTTAGTATAGATGCTGTTTTTGATAGCTATGCAGTTAATATAATTTGGTAAAGGCAATATATCAAGAATTCATGGCAACTAAGTTATCGCTAGCTCTTGAAAGCGTAGACGCTAGCGCTACTCTTCGTGAGAGGGCAGTGGGACGGAATTCAGCATAGCCGCTTTCGATGATAATCTTGCCAACTTCCCAACATCCTTACCACGATCCCTGGTGCTAGTGCAGCGGGCATGAAAATAACCCACCAGTTAAAAAAGATGAAAAGGCTTCCCTTCCCTTCCCTTCTGCCTCCTGCCTCCTGCCTCCTGCCTCCTGCCTCCTGCCTCCTGCCTCCTGCCTCAGAGCCTCCTGCCTCCTGCCTCCTGCCTCCTGCCTCCTGCCTCCTGCCTCCTGCCTCCTGCCTCCTGCCTCCTGCCTCCT
>JAAHHL010000680.1 GCA_010672185.1 Caldora sp. SIO3E6
TGGGGGAAGCAATACGGAGAAACAGAATTTACTTTTAATGCCATCCCGTTTGGAGGATTTGTTCGCATGCCCAGAATATTTTCCCATGGGAGTCAAACATCGCTACACTCGCAAAGGGTGACATCTTCTCGACGCTAACCTTATGGTTGGTAAGAGTGGGTTGATCAATATTTGGGAACAGGCTGGCATTGTTAATCAACCTGCCCCTAGGACTTGATAATCCCCGATATGCACTCTTTGACTGTGTGGTTGGCTGTAAAAAAAAGGAATGGTTTTCAATAATTATACCAGTGTCGGTAACTTGATTAATAAATTTCATATAAGCTATATTGAAGGAAATTATATACCGGCAACCAAAATTCAAATTAATAAATACTTTTTGGCAGATTTGCGATTAGTAATTAATGAAAGAGTTTTTGAAAATTCTCAGGAGGCGATTTGCGAAGGGATCATCTATCCTATTTTGAAGGAAGTATGGAAACCGTACCGTGAAAAAATTACTCTATGGAGTCATCAACCCTTAAGTCCCGGCAATGAGCTGTCGTGGGTTCCCGATTATCTGGTGACCAAAAAATCAGCTCTCGGTAGGGTGGTTTTGGATCATCCCTATTTTGTCGTAGTTGAAGTTACTAAAGATGGTGTCAATGAAGGTTGGGGAAAATGTTTGGCAGAATTAATCGCTGCTCAACGGATCAATCGTACTAAAGAAAGGGCAGTTTTTGGTATAGTCTCTAATGGGATTACTTGGGAGTTTGGCAGATTAAAGGCAGATACTTTTGCTAAAAATACTCAGATTTATACGATTAGAGAGTTGGCTAAGCTGATGGCGGCAATTAATTATATTTTTCATCACTGTTATTTGGAGACAGAGAGGTAAGGTTTTAAGGAACCACAGAGGCACAGAGGACACGGAGTAAGATATGGAGTCGTTTATTGGTTATTTGGGCATTGGTGTTGCTGCTGTTGTTGGTATTGTTGTAATTGTGTGGCTGATCTTCTTTGTCAGGATCTTTTTCGGCACTAAAGGACTACCTCAGGCAATAACTAAATTTTTTGAGCTGATTGCTACAGGAGAAATTGACAACGCTTATCAACTCACAACTGAGAGTTTTCGAGCCCAGGTAAGTAAAAAGCAGTTTCTCAAGTTAGTTAAAACTAATAAAATCAAACAGTACCAGCGCCTAAAAATGGCTATGCCCAATATCAAAGGTGGAAATTGTACAATGGGAGTGACGCTGATCACTAAATCTGGCATGGAAATTCCTCTGAAAATGGGATTGATGAGGAAAGGGAAGGGTTGGCAAGTTGATGTGCTGGAGAATAGTTGAGGTTTGAGGGTGTGATTTTGATGAACCACAGAGACACAGAGGGCACGGAGTAAGATATGGAGTCACTACTCAACAATCGCTATAGAGTTATCCGTACTTTGGGAAGGGGTGGGTTTGGTGAAACTTTTTTGGCAGAAGATACTCATATGCCTTCTGGACGTCGCTGTGTGATTAAGCAGCTCAAACCTGTGACTAATAATCCACAAGTATATCAGTTGGTGCAGGAGCGGTTTGGGCGGGAAGCAGCTATTCTGGAAGAATTAGGCTCGGGTAGTTACCAGATTCCCAATTTATACGCTTATTTTACTGAACAGGGGCAATTTTACTTAATTCAAGAATTTATTGAGGGGGAGACTCTCGGTAATCTGGTACAACAAAAGGGTTTATTTAGTGAAGATTCAGTCAACAACATTCTGCTCAATATCTTGCCGGTACTAGATTATGTCCACAGTAAGCGGATTGTACACCGGGATATTAAGCCAGACAATATCATCTTGCGCTCTTGGGATGACTTGCCAGTTTTGATTGATTTTGGGGCGGTGAGAGAAACCATGGGAACAGTGGTGAATTCCCAGGGCAATTCTACCAGCTCCATTGTGATTGGTACTCCTGGATTTATGCCTTCTGAGCAAGCAGCAGGAAGACCAATGTACTCTAGTGATTTGTATAGTTTGGGGTTAACAGCAATCTATTTGTTGACTGGTAAGCTACCTCAACAGTTGGAGACAGAACCGTTAACTGGTGAGATTATTTGGCAACAAGAGGGCTTGCTGACTAACTCCAATTTAGCAGCAGTTTTGGAGAAATCCGTAAAATCCCACGGACGCGATCGCTATGCCACGGCGAAAGAAATGCTGGATGCTCTCAAGGGTTTAGCTGCTTCTGTATCACCAACTATTCCTCTTGCTCCCATACCACCAACTCAACCACCAGCAGTTGAACCAACTCAACCACCAATAGTTGAACCAACTCAACCACCAAGAAGGACAAATTCCCAAGTTGCTACCCAAGCAGTATCTCCCAGAGCTGCACTACCGACAAGCCCTCCTCCTACTAATCAAGGTAGTAGTAGAGGCATCATTATTGCCAGTGCGATCGCGGGTACTCTAATCGGTGGTTCGATTATAGCTGGTCTATTACTCTCCAGGAATCCCAACCAAATTTCGCCAGTAGTTGAACCAAACCCTTCAACTTCACCTACAACACCACCCACAACTCCGCCTTCACCTACAACACCACCTACAACACCACCATCACCCACAACGCCGCCTTCACCTACAACACCACCATCACCGACAGTTTCACCTTCACCCTCACCAACAACATCACCTTCACCCACAATTTCACCACCAGCTGCTTCTGACTTAGATCAAATTTTTCCCAATTACGTTGCTGCTGCCTTACCCCCAGAAGACGTTTTTACGGAATGTCCTGACAATACACATTTACAAGTTGTTGGGGAAACTTCCTCGTTTCACTTTGCCGTCTGTGGGGAAAATCGACGTCCCAAATTCTATTTAGGACAAGATAAAGGTAGTGGCAGTGGTATCCAAGTTTCTTGGAAGGGACCAAGAGAAGGTTTTCGCAATGGCACTTACCTGTATCAAGTTCCTAACTTAAGGGATATAGGTGCCGCAGCTCCTAAGTTACGGGTATATCAAAGAGAAAAGCTGTTGGTGGATGAAGAAGTCACTCGCTTATATAGAAGACAAAGGAAGAATGAAGAATGAGTGGTGAAGGTTGAAGGTGGAGGAATAGTTTGTATGTGTGCACCTTTCCCATTATTAATCATGTTAGCAAAAAGCAGAAGCGAAAAGCAACCAATTTGGGAAGCATAATGGAACAAAAGTATTAACAAGATGTGAAAAAGCACTGTGTTGCTAGAGAGCCGGTCTAGTGCCGCTGCGCGGAATGCAGAATGAAGAATGAAGAATGCTTATAGAGTAAGGGTTCTATCGACTCAAACTGGTTACCTATTTCCATGCCCGCTGCACTAGTACAGTGTGGTGTAATTTACCCACCTTCTTAACAATAGTTTAAATAGCTTTCAAGAAACAAGGTAGCGCCCTAAATATCGTTATTCAACTGGATTTGGTATTATCCCCCACCCACGCTACGCACAAAACAAAGTAATGAAAATTAATTTCTGGTGCCTCCGGTCTGTCTATTTTCAGATTAGAGGGCAGGAGGCTCCAAGGGAAAAATCGACTTAGAATCCTTCTATTAATAGATACTTTCTGTAGTTTACCAAGCTGTTCTAAAACTTTTGGTAATATGGGCAAAAGTTAGTCAGACTGTAATTATATACAGCTGTCTCACTTAGCGATAAAATATCCTACTTAAGGAAACGGTAGAGAAAATATGGAAGGATCTGAATTGCCAAAATCTAAAGCGGAGAGCAGTCCCCTAGAAGCTACAGCTGCTGAAGCCCACAAGAATAAAATAGACGTCAAGCTTGAAACACCAGGTGAGATCGTCTCACCAAATCCTTCTGAGCAATCAGGAAATGCACAGGTGCAGGAATGGGCACAACTCGTTTCTGACATTTCGTCAAGACTGCCTGAGCTGGTGGGTGATTTCTTTACCAGATATAAACAGTTCCTCATTACCCTAGGTCTGTTCGTCCTGCTCATTGTTGCGGTTAAGGTAACCCTAGCCATCCTGGATGCTATCAATGATATTCCACTCTTGGCACCCTTTTTAGAATTGGTGGGGATTGGCTACACTGCTTGGTTTGTTTTCCGCTATTTAATCAAACGAGAAACACGCCAAGAACTAGTCACTGAGTTTCAATCCCTCCAAGGGCAAATACTAGGTAAAAATTCCCTTGATAGCTAACTTCCTGGAGACATAAGTTTACTGTCTTTTGCAGGACAAAAGTGGAATTCCTACACGAAATTGCTCAATGCCTAGTACAAGTGAACTGACTGTAAGATGCCTTCAGTTCACTTGTACTTTTTAAATTGATACTTTTTTTTAAATTACTTAATGAATTTTTGGGAATAAGGAATAGGTGGTTACAGTCTCCTACCTCCTTGCGCTAGTTCTTCAGTTGGTGTCTGATTTCCTTGGATAATTTCTGGATTAAACCGATACCCAACATTGCGGATAGTTTGAATTAAGTTGGGTTGACGGGGATCAGTCTCGATTTTTTTGCGCAGGGAAAGAACATGGGTGTCAATAGTACGGGGATTGTCGATGGCATCAGGCCAAGCGCGACGCAGTAATTCTGAACGGCTCAGGGGCAATCCCTCCGATTGTGCTAGA
>JAAHHL010000681.1 GCA_010672185.1 Caldora sp. SIO3E6
TCCGCTGTATTGTTTCGATGGTACGCCGCAAGTTTAACAAGGGGTTTAAACCCCTTGTTTACTCAGATCTCAAGTCGTTGAGTCCACTTCATTGGACTGGAACTAAAAGCAGGTGAATGGTGAACTATGGGAGGGTTTTGGAGCTTGTTGAGAATGGTGTAAGATTTGAGTATAGCAGTCGCCAGAGCGGTTAAAATAAGCTAACAAGGGGCTGCCATCCCCTTGTCCTAATCGCCTTGGCGGTTGCTATATATCATCGTTACAATCTCTCTCCTTAATCTCTGCTTTCTGAGAAAAAGTGATGGCAATCACAAGTGCAAAGAAACTGCGATCGCTGCTGGAGAAGATTACAAGTGAAGCGATCGCAAAAAAATGATGCCAAATAGGTTTTTTAGGCGATTTAAAAAAATGATTGTACCCGGAATTTGGTGCGTTACGCTGCGCTAACACACCCTACGATAAGTACATTTTTTCCCATAAATAACCTTAACACCTAACACCTAAGCTACTAACCCATACTTTTGACAACAGATTCAAACTCCCCTAATGATGGAGTTGTAGCTGCCTGAACAAGTAGATTACCCAACATCTCAAGATCATGTACCTTCTCAATCAGCTCCTTTAATTTCAGAGGAGTATCTTGAAATCGAGCCTTAAGGACACGAAGAATATCTTCTTTGCGTCCTTCCCGAAGTCCTCTCTCTTCCCAATCAGTATAAAATCGCATCACACGCTCCTTGGTTTTTAATTCCATACTATCTAGTATTTGCTCAAACACCTCTTCCTCCTGCTCATTCAGGCGTAAATAAGTGCCGATAAACCCAGAAATCAACTCCATTTTCTTTTGATTCAACTCCAGGGTAGCAAGTAAACGCAAACATTCCGCCTTAACCTGCGCACGCTCTTTTGGTGCAATCTTCATCTTCGCCATCAGTGCTGAAGCAACCGGGTTTTCCCGCTTGAGGAAATCTCGCCAGTTAAGCCGATTGAGCTGAATACTCACAAAATTAAATTCTAATACCTTGCAGTCGGGAAAAGTCACAAGGCAACGACTATTTCGTTCCTTTTCTGGCTTGTCAAAAGTCAACAGAGCAATCGGATAAACCGGTAGCTGAAATTTCTCATGTAAGCGAGAAAAATAATAAAACATCCGCCAACGAAGATCTTCTTCGGTATAAGCACTCGACTGAGATTCGATATGGATTAAGAAACAAGCCTCCCTATCTCGAAAGGAGACACGAGCAACTAAATCAACAGTTTTCCTTTTGCCTTTTTCGACAGGAGCAAATACCTCCCGAACCGTTTCGGTAGGCTCCAAGCTAAACCCCTGTATCTCAGCATAGTCCAGAACTCGATGAGCAAATAATTCAATAAAGTCTACAAAAAAGGTAGAAAGTAGCTCTTTGAAGATAGCATCATGGTCAATGGATGGTGTCACTCCCAATAATTCCTGTAATTGGCTAACTGCTGATTAAAGTTTTTAGCACAATCAGCAGCATTTATCTCCAGGTACTTAAACTAACTCAAACTTTGGAGATAATTACCTCAAAAAATAGTGATCACCATCACAAGCTAAAGGAAACTGCGATCGCCAAATGTCCAATGAACCTAAGGAACAAATCCTTTGTGATCTTCGTGTCTTTGTGGTTATCTTAAATAATTGTACCCAGAATTTGTGCGTTACGCTGCGCTCTAGCGAAGCATCCCGAAGGGTATACACACCCTACGATAGATACTGCAATCGCCAAATTTTAAATGTCTATAGTGAACAAATCCTCTTTTCTTTCCTCTGTGCTCTCTGTGACTCTGTGGTTAATTACCAAACCATACTTCTGACAAAAGATTCAAACTCCTCCATTATCGATTAAAATCTCACTACTAGAAGTCTTACTACTTACCCCAGGATTTGGCGTTAACTCCTCTGGCAAAGATTGAACTGCTCCCCACTGCTGAAGCAACTCCTGTAAAAGAGCCTCTTGAGCAGTGCGAAATCCTGACAAATTTTGTCCTACATTCATGGTGGCAAACCAAACCGTTCCCTGCTGCTGAGTAGGTAAGGCTCCGGCTAAGGCACTGACATTATTCAAGCTTCCAGATTTAAGCACTGATAATTGAGGAAGCTGGCGTTCATCTAAAATACCTTTATCTTGTCCAACAATAGTAAAGACATCCCCCACCGTTAGATTATCAGACTCCAGATAGCGCTCAATTGCCAAAAACATCCCACAAACCGCACGGGGAGAAATCTTGTTAGCTTCCCCTAAGCCTGAACCGTTAATCAAGCTAATTTCTGTTGGAGGAACCCCAGACGCTTCTGCCGACTTTTGAGCCACAACCTTAGCACCACCCACAGCTTGAGCCAGCATTTCCGCCATCTTGTTGTTACTGTAGCGATTCATCTTTTTGAGCAATTCCACCAGGGGGAAAGAATAGTGGCGTATTAGAGGTTGCAGGTTACCGGGAGTTGAAGGTAATACCTGCACCTCACCTTGGATAACTACCTGAGGTTTTGGTGTATCTGGAGGTAAAGTCTGATACTGAGTTTGGGCTTCAGAAGGCCAAATTTGGGCATTTAAGCCTTGCTTCAGTAAATTTCCTGATTTGAGAGGATCAAACTCAAAATTCATGTAAAATTTATCAGTGATCACTAAATTGCCAGTTACCTGTTGAATACCCAACTGGTTTAAGAGATTACCGAGAGCGATCGCTTCCTCCCAAACAAAAAAGGGGTCTTCTCCTCCTTGAATAATTAAGTCACCCTGGAGTACACCGTCTTGAATGGAACCATTGGTACTAATTAGGGTAATAAATTGATGCTCAGACCCGAAAGTAGAGAGTGCTGCCAGGGAAGTTGCTACTTTGGTGAGGGAAGCAGCTGGTAAGGGAATTGTCCCTTGATGATTAGCTAAAAGACGATTACCGGCTTGAATCCACATGCCGTGATTTTCTTTAGCAAATCCCTTGGCAGCTAACCCATTAATATATTGCTCAATTTGCTGCTGAGTAACTGATTCTGGATTATCTAAAGGTACAGTTAATGGTTGCTCAGGTTTTGGTGTTAATTCTACTGGACTTTCCTGCTGTGTAACCTTCTCAGGCTGATTGACTGTTGATTGAGGAGCATCAGTTTGAGGGGAACATCCAGCAATAAGCGCTAGGACAAGAAGGCAGAAGGCAGGAGGCAGAAGGCAGAAGGCAGGAGGCAGAAGGCAGGAGGCAGAAGTCAGAAGGCAGGAGGCAGTCCCAAGGAAAAAATTTTTTTCATCACCATGCATGAAAATTCCTCTCTCCGCGTCTCCGCGTCCCCGCGTCCCCGCGTCTCTTTTCAAATCAGAAGGCAGGAGGGAAGAGAATTTGACTTGTTTCTTCCCTTCATTGCAGGTGGTAAGCCGCCTGTCAAGCACTCTCAACCAAAAGGTTTTTTCCATGAGTCAAAATTTTACTTTATAGGCATTCTTAATTCTTAATTCTTAATTCTTAATTCAGCGCAGCGCTACTAATAGGCTCCTTTACCAAATAGAAGAACAATCACTGTTTGTAGCAAAATCTTAATATCTAAACCTAGGGACCAGTTTTCAATATAAAATGTATCAAGATACACTACTTGGTCAAAGTCAATGATATCTGAGCGACCGGAAACTTGCCAAAGTCCCGTTATTCCTGGCAAAACTTCCTGGCGAATAAAGTGGTAGTCAGAAAATTTATTAACATCCCGAATCGGCAACGGTCGAGGTCCGACTAAGCTCATTTCTCCTAGAAGCACATTAAATAGTTGCGGTAATTCATCTAGGCTGTAATGACGTAAAAATTTACCGACTATCGTCACTCGTGGATCATCATCTATCTTAAAAAGAATACCATCTTTTTGATTTTTATTAAGATGTTCTAACTCTTTTTGCCGCTTATCTGCATCAGGTATCATGGTACGAAATTTCCATGCCTTGAATCGACCGCTATGTAAACCAACCCTTTCCTGCTTATACAACAGAGGCCCTTCTGAATCTAGCTTGATGGCAATAGAGATACACAGTAAAATGGGGGAGATCATCACTATTGCTAAAGCAGAAAAGACAAAGTCAAAACATCGCTTTACCCAAAAATCAAAACCGGTAATGACCGGAGGAGAAAATTTGATAGTTGGCACACCACCAATACTGGCAATTGCTGACGGTCGATTAAAAGGCTCTAAGTCTAGGGACAAAATCCGTAACGTAGTACCAGCATTACGCAAACTCCAGTAGAGGAACATAGGGTCTTTAATTTTATCCCAAGAACAGATGAAGACTTCTGCTACCCCTAGAAAGCGAATGGCTTCGATAAGTACTCGCACATTAGATTTATTTAAGCAAGCAACATCAACGGAGCGAATTTCACTATAACAATTTTCCTTTTCTAATAAACTAGTTGCTTTCTGGGTATCTTCAGGTGTACAAATTACAATAGTTGGGTAACGGATGGCACCATGTTTACGCAGCTGCTTCAGCAATAAGTCGATACAGAATCTGCCCCCACAGATTAGCAGTATACTCAAAATTAAGGCACTTAGATATATTAAAGGTAGATTAAATTGTTCTGGTTGAT
>JAAHHL010000682.1 GCA_010672185.1 Caldora sp. SIO3E6
ACCTATCCGGATTATCAGCAGCTAGGTCAACCAACTCCGAGGTATACTCACCCGTATCACTAGTGCCCCCAACTAAAACTAGTTTCAAGCCCTTTGGTTTCAGTGTTTGAAAGGCTTTAATTAGGACATCCGGCTGCTTTTCCGGTACAAGTCTACCGAGGAACATAATGTATTTACCGGGACTCAAGCCTAAGGATCTGCCATATTGAAAGTTGGGGTCTGATTCTCCCAGACTGGATGGAGCATTGGTGATATATTCAGTTTTGATGCCATAGCTCTTGGTAAAGTAGGATTTTAGCTCCTCGGAAACGACGATGATCTGATTAGCAAAACGTATAGCAGCTTTCTCTCCGAGATGGATTAATGCGCTAGAAGCTTTAGACCATTTTGCCCGACGCCAATCCAAGCCGTGACAAGTGACAACTATTTGGGCAGTAGTGGTAACTTTTGGTAACCAAGTAAACAGAGAAGGACCCAAAGCATGGAAGTGAATAATATCATACCTTCCTCCAGTGGAGGCGATCGCACCAAGGGCGGAACTCAGTAGGGCATCCATTCCCTTGACCTTCAAGCAAGGTAGAGAAATAACCTTAACTCCCTGAATACCGTACTTATCGATAGTAATAGAGCCAGTATAAGAGGAGCGAGCAAACAAATCTACAGAGTGACCCTGTCGGACGATGCGAGAGTAGAGTTCTTCACAGTGGTGCTCAATTCCTCCTTGTTTGGCAGGTAAGCCTTTGGCACCAATTACGGCTATTTTCATAATACACACCTGGTAAAATTTGGCTGGCGCAGCTAAGGGTTAGTGAAGAGCAAAAAGGAGCTGACTTTTCCACAAAAATTAAAATAAACTTAAGTGAAAAATCCATAAAAAAATTAAACTACTTGCAGGTAATCCTCAGCAGAGTATAGCCTGACCTCAATCTTGATTATCCCACCATTAGGGAAAATTTTTTGTGAAAAATTTGTGATAAGTTCGCAAATTTTTATGACAAACGAAAATCTAGTGCCGCTGCGCGGAATTAAGAATTAAGAATTAAGAATTAAGAATGCTTATAGAGTAAGGATTCTATCGACTCAAACTGGTCACTTATTTCCGTCGCCCTGTACTAGATAATGATTAGTCCCTCCTTAAATCTGCACATTCAATTGCTTTTGAGAATTACCTAAAGTAGTAGGAAAGGTTAGCTCCTGAGAAAGGTTGTTTTCTTGTTGCCAGCGCTCCCACATCTCAGAGTAAACCGCACTAACTACAGCGCAAGCACTGTAAGGTGTTGCCGCCTGAACGCAAGCTTCGATGGGGTAATCTTCTGGGGACAGTAAGACTTGACGCAAAGCCTCAGCAATCGCTGCTGTTGTGCGCTCTTGGCAAACTACTCCACTGTGAGCATCAAGCAAGTTGGGAGTTTCACCGCAGCGAGTTGTAACTATTGGCAAACCACAAGCAAGTGCTTCGAGTACGACCACCGGTAGACCTTCGTAAGCACTAGTTAGGATAAAGGCATTACAGAGGCGCATTAACTGGGCAAGTTCTTGTTGCCCTAAAGCCCCGAGCAATGTTACTTGTCCCGACAAACCCAAACTGTCAATTTCAGCACAAAGTTCACCTTTTAAATCTCCATCTCCTGCGATAAGTAAGTGAACCTTGGAGTCGTCGATGGTAGCTAGAGAGCGTACTAGTAGAAGTGGGTCTTTTTGGGCATGTAAACGACCAGCAAATAGTACAAAACGGGTATCCGCTGCTAAATTCATCTGCTGTGCCAAAGCGCGTCTACCTTGCAGCCGTTCCTCCCAGGTCAAGGGATAACAAATCTCATTATCTACTGTATTTTTGATGTAAGAAACTCGTTCGGCAATGGCTGGGTAACGCTGTCGGTAATGTTCCAATGAGTCAGTGTTACAAGATAAAATTTGGTTAAACTGACCCACTAGCAAACTCTCAAGAGCTAAATACACTTCCGGTAAACGTTGCCAAAGAATAGCATCTTTCTTGCCTGAAGCATCAATTTGTTGGCGAATATCGTTGTGTACAAATAATGTTTTTTCTCCAGACCAGTTCCGAGTAGCTAAAGTTGGTTCTAGCCGGTGAAAGTGCATAAAATCAGAACTGAGGTCACGTCCCCAGAGAGCTGCTGTATATTTAACAGTAGTAGGTATGAAGTGCTTAACATTATCATTGGGCAGGGTTAAGACTGGCATAAAGCGAATTGCCCTGCCTGCTACCTCCGCATCTTGCCATTTACCTAAGGGGTGGGATGAATCGGCTTGCGTTCCTACCAACCTTACCTCAAACTCTTTTGGAGAGTATTTTACAAAGGAGCGTATGACTGTTTGAATTCCACCAATGCTACTTTGCCAAGGATTAAATTGGTAGAAAATAGTCAAGATTGGTTTCCGCATAAGTCTTATCGATGCACTACTAGTACCATAAGGAACGAAAGTGATTTCCTCCGGAAAATGTATTTATCGTAGGGTCTGTATACCTTTAGGGATGCCCTGCTTAGAGCGCAGCGTGGTGCGCCAGATCCCAGGTACAAAACTATTCAGTAGAGCAACTTCCCTGATAGGGCACAATGGATGCCACACATATCCTAATAAAGGAAACAAGAGATTCTTTTCCCTTATTGATTAAAAGCGGATCTCACAAGAGCTGTAAGACATACGTGATACATTAAGTAAGACTTTAATCTTATTTTAATAATTAGTGCATTCCTCACTCCCTTCACGAAAATTAACGCTTGTTTAAAATAAGTTAATGGTTAATCTCCGGTTTTTGCTTAAAAAAGACTTAACACTCAAGTGGCGTGCTTATTTTACTTTAATGAAGGTATTTTGCAGAATTTATTAAGAAAAAATTCAGAATGCACCTAAAATGAGTAATGAGCATTAGAAGGCAGGAGGCAGGAGGCAGGAGGCAGGAGGAACAAGAGTGTTCCTTACCTAAAAAGAAGTCAGCAAACGTTTCATATTAAGTTAAGTAATTCAGGCATCTCGCTGTCATTTTTAGTTTCTCGAGAGCTCCTGAGGAGCGCTTCGCGCCCCCAATTGAATAGGAGAAACACTATTTCCTACCTACCTTCTACCTCCTTCCTCACCTCCTGCCTCCTGCCTCCTGCCTCCTGCCTCCTAGTTTCTCGAGAGTAGATATAAATTTTTTTCCTATCTCCCCATCTCCCCATCTCCCCATCTCCCTATCTCCCTCAGCTCCCTCAGCCCCCTCAGCTCCCAGTCTCCTTTGGTTGAGGGTACAATGTGGGGTTAGAGTCTCTCAATCAGGAAAGGGAAAAGCTTTAAGATGGAACGTGGTCTACTCTGGCTACCCTTGCTAGCTATCTTTTTTTGGCTGGCTTGGTCTGGTTGGAACGAATATCAAAAACTCGAAGCCTACAAAAGCTGGGCAGAGCAGTTTGAACGAGCCAAGTACGATATTTATGCAGTATTGGGTCAAAAAAATAGTCATTTGACCTGGGGCAAGCCCACCAGGAAAGGACCTATCGACCTAGCCACCTTCTCCCTCAAGGAGGTTCAATCACTGCACTTGTTGGTAAATAATCAGGTAGTTAGCCTGGAAACCCCCCCTGAAAGAGGCCGCAATATTGCCTTAGAATTTATCTTGCCCGCACCTACTGCTTCAGTTAAGGTTCCTTTTACACAAATCTCTCTAGCAGTGGAGTGGGGAAAGTTCCTGCACAAGGAATTGTTAAAGTAGCGATCGCACAGTAGTGGAGAGAAGTAGTAATATAGCAAAAGGCAGAGGGCAGAAGGCAGAAGGCAGAAGGCAGACAGAAAGAAGAAGATTTGCAAGTTCAAAAGGAATTATGACTGTTTATCCGAACTTGATATTACCCAAGTTTTTCGACGATTTGCGGTAAAAATCCTTTCATTTAGCGATCGCTTGAATCACCTTCTTCCTTCTTGCTTATTTCTTCCTTCTGCCCTCTGCCCTGGAGCCTTCTGCCTTTTCGTTAAACAACTCTATTTAAAAGAGCTACTAGATTACAGTTGATATAGCCAACTACTAGAGGCGGTTGCTCTTTCAGGAGTGGGAGAATTTTACTGAGGGTTTGAGGTAAAGCCAAGCCATAGATCAACCACAACTGATCAGTGAGTTGGGAGATAATACGATCGCCTGCAATATCGTCAGTACCTGGTCGCAGCAGACAGTGGGTTCTCAAGAGTTTAAAATGTTGAATATTACCAGTTCGTACAACCTGATGAATTTCCTGCTGGGCTTGCTTGACTAACTTTTCTGTCACTACTTTCATCACCATCGGTTGTAGGGTAAAGGATGGTTCATCGGTGCTAAAGTGTTTTTCTAGTAGCGATCGCGCTTCTAAAGCAGCAATTCCTTGCCAAACAGTAGAAGGGTCGGATAAATTGAGCCAATGGGTTTGCAAGCGGTACAATGAGATAGGTTCTTGCCAAATGGCTAACCAGTAGACAATAGAGCGCTCTGACTCAGAAAGTCGGTTAAATTGATCGGTGAGTAAAGCCTGCAAGCGATCGCTCACTACTAAGGTATTCTGGTCGAGAAACTTCTTCACATCTCCAGCAAAAAGAGATTGAATCAACGGTGT
>JAAHHL010000683.1 GCA_010672185.1 Caldora sp. SIO3E6
CAAAAAGCGCCTCGATTTGCGCGAACTCTTGACTGTAACTGTTGAAGGTGATTCCCAAAATTACCAAAATCCAGTTGTTGGCAATGCCTTTACCTTGAAAAACTTGGAAGAAGGACAATGGCAGCTAGGAGTCCACATTACTGATGTTGCTAGTTGGTTTCCCCCTGATTCTCCCTTGGAACGAGAGGCTAAATTACGAGGTACAGCTGTTTACCTAGGAGAAACAGTACTACCTTTACTACCTGAACCTGTTGCTCAGCGTTGCTCTCTAGTGCCAGAACAAGATAGGTTAACCATCTCAGTACTACTCACCCTGAATAAAGATGGTGAACCAATAGAGTTTGAGATTCACCCCTCAGTGATTAATGTCGATCACCAGTTTAGTTATGAGCAAGTGCAATCTCTTTTAGGAGAACATCAGGAAACTGAGCCAGAATTAGCAGCAGTAGTGGAAATGCTCAAGGAGTTGTTTTTTACCTTGAGTCCAACGGTAAGAACTGCGCGACGACGGCGGGGTTCTTTTGAACTGAATCTGTCTCACAATCAATATCCCCAAACTCAATATCCTTATAAAGATGAAGGGAGATTAGGGGCAGTTGTGGTTTCTACTTCAGTGCCGATTCAGTCTCTGTTAATGGAATTAGTCATATTGGCAAACCAAGCGGTGGCATCTCATCTACAAGGTTTATCCTTGCCAGGGATTTACTGCATACAGCCTGAATCAAATTTCGATGAGCTTCAGGATTTAATCAAGTTGGGTGAAAATCTTGGGCTAGACTTAGAGCTAGAACAGGAAGAAGACATTACTCCCCAAGACTATCAACAGTTTCTCCACTTATTTGCCCAATCCACAGCGCCTCAAGTGTTAACTTATTTGTTGCGCTCAACTTTAAAGCCAATAGCTTACAGATCTAAACCAGGATTTCACTTTGGTCTTGCCTTGAACACTGGTTATACTCATTGCACATCACCAATTTGGCGTTATGCCGATCTCTTCATACAAAGGGTTTTAGGGTTCCTTTTTGAAGAAGGACGCGATCGCCGTTCTACTCGTTCTAAAGACCGGGTAAATCTTAACAGCAGCAGTTGCCACGGCAATGTCAACTGGAACGTCTTACCACCGGAAATACAGCAAGAGCTGGAAAATCAGTCCAAGGAGTTGATTTCCCACCTCAATGAGCGTGAGAAACTCGTCATGGATGCGGAAGACGATTTAGAAGGTTTAAAGAAAGCCGAACAGATGAAAGAACGTACCGGTGATGTCTTTACTGGTCTCATTACTGGTGTTCAATCTTACGGTTTCTTTGTCGAAATTGAAGACTTATTAGTAGAAGGATTAGTTCATGTTAGCTCCCTCAAAGATGATTGGTATGAATATCGCTCTCGTCATTCTTGTTTAGTTGGTCGTAAAAACCGCACTGCTTATCGACTAGGAGATCATGTAGAAGTCCAAGTCAAAAGCGTTGATTACTACCGTCAGCAAATTGACCTCGTAACTGTCAGTGGTGGTAGTACGGTTCCTAATGGGGATTTTGACGAGTGATTTTTATTAGGTGTTAGGTGTTAGTACCTATCGTAGGGTGTGTTAGCGTAGCGTAACACACCGCATCACGAGTACTATCATTTTCAAAAATTGCCTTAAATCCACCGAATTCCTAACGCTTATAGCTTGTTTTCAAACTGCTGGAGGGCGAAGCATTTGGATTGTATAACTTGGGTCTCTACCAATGAATTATCCCCCAAATGCTTTGCCCCTACATCAAATTTTTGACATAGAATTCCGTGTCTTCAACTTACAACTCAAAATTTCCTCTGATTCTAGGTATTACTGGTGCCTCTGGCTTAATTTATGCTGTACGTGCTCTGAAATTTTTGCTAGAGGCTGACTATGCCATTGAACTAGTCGCCTCGAAATCGACTTATATAGTTTGGCAGGCAGAAAATAATCTGCGGATGCCTCCAGAACCGGAACAGCAGGAGCAATTCTGGCGAGAGCAAGCAGGGGTGTTGACGGGAGGTAAGTTAATTTGCCATCGGTGGAGTGATTTAGGAGCCACCATTGCCAGTGGTTCCTTCCGGACCTCAGGGATGGTAATTTTACCCTGTAGCATGAGTACTGTGGCCAAAATTGCTACTGGTTTAAGTTCCGACTTATTAGAGCGCTCTGCGGATGTTCAACTGAAAGAAGGGCGTCAACTGGTGATTGTACCTCGTGAGACACCTTTGAGTCTCATTCACCTGCGCAACCTCACAACCCTGGCAGAAGCAGGTGTCAGAATTGTCCCTGCTATTCCTGCTTGGTATCACAATCCTCAAACTATTGAAGATTTAGTGGATTTTGTCGTAGCTCGTACTTTAGATCAATTGGATATTGATTGTATTCCGATTAAACGTTGGCAGGGATATTAAGATCATGTCATAGGTCTTGCTGGGGATGACCAAATCAATGGTAACGGTGGTTGGTGGTGGCGAAACTGTTGTCCTTGATGCCACCGATAGTGGATACGATATTATCAATAACTTCCAGCTAGGTCAGACTACTTTTGTTGTTGGTGATGTTAATACTTTAAGTTTCGCCGATGGTGCCAATGGCGCGGAAATATATCAAGGTGGTAACCTGTTAGCCACTGTTAGTTGGCAGACTGCTAGTACCTTTGCTAATAACGTCAACGATATTTTTGTTACTGTCTAAATATTTCGTCTGATGTCTTAATGGAATTTTTGCACAATCGAGAGAGAGGAGTTGTAAGCGATCGCTCTTCTCTATTTTCCATTTCCCATTCCCAAAAATCAATAACGGGATAACAAATGTGAAGCTGACATCAGTGCTAGTTTAATTATTCTCCTATTGCTTGCAATCGCAATTATTTTTTGCTATTATTTCTAATAATAGAAAAGTTGTGCGCATATAAACTATTTCCCCTGCTTTCAGCTTTCACGACATCCGACTAACTCTTCAGAACTTCTAAAGTCAAGGCATATACAAAACAGGCTTCTAGTGCCGTGACACATCTAAAAACGTAGGTTGGGTGAAACGAAGTGAAACCCAACGCAGCACACTCCGATGTTGGGTTGCGCTATCGCTACACCCAACCTACTTATTCCAGCATTTTAGGTGTGTCAGTCCACTAGAAGCCTGTTCCACAAGAGATTCTTCTAGAGAACATAACTCTACTATTAATCTTCCACATCCCTATATAGGTTCTACTCTCCAACTAACTTCAAAGATTGATTGAGAACTTGCTCTGAAAGATACATTCCTGACTGGCGCAATTGTTCGAGGATAGTTCTAGCAGAGGAAATTTTCCCTTGTTGTTTGGCTCTCAGCACCAAGCCAAGAGTTCCTCGAACAGGAATTTCTAAACTATTGGCACAACGACGAGCTGCAAGATCGTCTAGAATTGCCTCAGTTTGAGGGTAATTGTATGCCCAAGCCAAAACTGCTGACTCACCCGGATCTAAATTACATGCTCGCACTGATTCTGGTAGAGAGGGGGTTTCTACAATAACCAGCCATTCTGTCTGGCTCAGGGATTGAAATGTCACATCTGTTGTTCCATATTGCCTAATTTCAGCGGCAACGGTGGATGGAACTAGCACTTTTGGGTAAAACATTTGTAACAGATGGAGCAAGTTCGCTTTTGTGAGTAAAATTAGAGGAGAAGAGTCAATAACGGGTGGAATGGCTACTTCAGCAGATTGCTCAACCACGCGCTAACTCCTGCTTGAGATCGTCAAAATCCACTAAAAAAACATCCACTTTTTCCCGTTCAAGAACTTCGAGAAACTCCTTGCGATTCAATCCCGCCAGTTGAGCTGCTTTACCTTGGGAAATTTCCCCACGAGCATACCAGTAGATGGCGGCGGCGAGTCGTATCCCTTGGGTTAGTAACTCTGGAGAAGAATATTGGCTTGGTACAGCTTCTCCCGGAATATCTAAGGTAATTTGAGTCATGGTCGTTATTAGTTGTTGAAGATATTGTAGCTTCTTCAATAGAGTAGGCTTCAGCTACCATCCAATATACCGACTTTGCCTATCCTATCCAGAGAAAGCCAGCCGCCTCCGGCACCCGCGTAGGCGATCGCACAATTAAATCAGGGTAAACACATCTCAATCAAATTTACAAATTCTTCTTCCTCTGTGGAACTGGCATCTTGCCAGTACTAATTATTTCCCTATTGCTTGCGAGCGCAATTATTTTTTGCTATTATTATTAATAATAGAAAAGTTGTGCGCATATAAACTATTTCCCCTGCTTTCAGCTTTCACCACATCCGACTAACTCTTCAGAATTTCTAAAGTCAAGGCATCTACAAAACAGGCTTCTAGTGTCGTGACACATCTAAAAATGTAGGTTGGGTGAAAGGTCGTGAAACCCAACGCAGCACACTCCAATGTTGGGTTGCGCGATCGCTACACCCAACCTACTTATTCCACTAAACAGGCTAGAACACCGATTCAGTAATAAAATTTGACAAATTGAGAAAGGAAAAATCAATACTTTCAGCTTTCCTCTGCTCCTCCGCTCCTCCGCTCCTCCGCTCCTCTGCTCCTCCGCTCCTCTGCTCCTCT
>JAAHHL010000684.1 GCA_010672185.1 Caldora sp. SIO3E6
CAGTTTTTAGCTTTCAGCCGTCAGCTTTCAGCTTTCAGCTTGAAGATTACCCAGGGATTTTCCACAACAATGCCAGCTTTTTGAGCCCATTTGATACATTTCCTTGTACAAGACTTGGCTTATTAACGGATGAAAGCCTTATCTGGCATGGCTTACACACTTATGCAGCAAGCCCTAAGTAGAACCGTCCAGACTCCATATAAGCTCACGAGGCTAAAGGCGGGGTCTTCAGCCGCCTCAAGAGGAAGGTAAATCAAGAGCGGCGTCCAAAACAGAATGTGAGGGACGCCCAACATCCCGATATCTCTGGTGTAACTAGGGTCTGCTGAATAAGTGTGGAAGCCATACCAGATTCGTCTTTCAATCATGCAGCAAGTCAAAAAATCCCAAGAAATTGCATCTCTTAGTTCAAAAACCTGGCATCAACCCGGGTAACCTTGGGGGATGCAGATGCCCAAAACAGCGGATAAATGCTGCATTCATTCTTACTTATTACTTGTTACTTGTTACTTGTTACTTATTCTCCCAAGCCCTAACTAGGGTCTGCTGAATAAGTCCTTAGCTTTCAGCTGTCAGCTGTCAGCTGTCAGCTTTCCGGATTTTGACCCCGAACATTCGGAATTTAACCAGGTATTTCCCTACAATGGTGCAAGGTTTTTGAAGCAAAAAATGCAAAAACCTTGGACTACTTTGGCTTGCTGCCTGCTTGAAACCCAAGTCTTGTATAGCTTCCACACTCATGCAGCAGACCCTAACTATAGATTGGAACAGCTACAGGGAAACACATAGGACTTACGCATTGACACAAAAGCTGTAATGTGCATGGGTGTAATAAGACAGTTAATCCTACTCTGATTGACTGACGCAGGCACACTATATATAGGGGTAGAGGAGGTAAAGACTAACTGGGGTCTCCCAAGAATGTGATCGCTAATCCTGCCATGCGATCGCTAATTCTGCCATGCGATCACTAATTCTGCCATGCGATCGCTAATTCTGCCATGCGATCGCTAATTCTGCCATGCGATCACTAATTCTGCCATGCGATCGCTAATTCTGCCATGCGATCGCTAATTCTGCCATGCGATCGCTAATTCTGCCATGCGATCGCTAATCCCAAAACCTGCGTAAGTTCTGAGGTGCAAGAGACTCACAGAGCTGCTAGTCGAGTACAATGATAACTTCGAGCTAATCAAAGAGGAGTCAACGATTAGAAAGATTACCAAGCCATCCACAGCCCAATGCGACTTGGACAAATACACTTGGTTTTTATTAGCAGAGTCCAAGTATGCTGGATGTACACGTTTAGCAGAGATTTTAGGATTGTCTCACGATAGTGTAAATCGCTTTTTACTACGAGAAAGATATGAACCAGTAGATTTATTTAATGAAGTTAAGCCGCATATAAATTTAATAGGTGGTACATTAAGTGTAGATGACACAGTTGTTGAAAAACCTTATAGTGAGCCTAGTAATAACCAATTAATTGGTTATTTTTGGTCAGGAATGCAACATCGTCCGGTCAAAGGAATTAACCTGATAACTCTATATTACACGGATTTACTGGTAAATCAGTTCCAGTTAATTATCGTGTTTATAAAAAAGAAGAGGGTAAAACTAAAAACGCCTACTTCCGAGAAATGTTAATGGAAGTCATCTCTTGGGGATTAAGACCATCCTGGGTTACAGGAGATTGTTGGTATTCCAGTCGAGATAATCTCAAGTTATTGAAACACCAAAAACTGGGTTGTCTTATGGGAATCGCCAAAAATAGGCAAGTTTCTCTGGTAATGGGGCAATACTGTGCCGTCAATCAGCTCGATATTCCAACGGAAGGGTTAGTTGTTTATCTGAAAAAATTTGGCTGGGTCAAAGTATTTAGGAAAGATTTCAAAAACAAAATCTCTAGGTATTATCTAATGTTTCGAGCAGATATTGAACAACTAACAGAAATAACTCGGAGGAATTTTAGAGAGTTTCACTCTATCCATTGGGGAATCGAATGTTATCACCGAGCAATTAAACAATTGTGTGGTATAAAACGGTTTGTTGTGAGAACCTCGTCAGCGATTTTGACCCATAAATTGCTGTTCCCTCAGAGCTTTTATTCAATTAGAATTAATGAGAGCTTCTGAATCAATAGAGAATTGGTATCAACCTCAAAGAGAGCTCTCACTGGAAATAGCTCGTAATTTTATTGTATCTCATCTTAATCAAAAGTTGGGATTAGCTGCTAATACTTAATGTTTGATTGATTAGTTATTCCTCATTTTACTTTCCTTAAGCTCTAGGGAAATGAGGTCTTTCTCCTGTCAATAAGAGTAGGATTAACTGTCTTATTACACCCATGCACATTACAGCTTTTGTGTCAATGCGTAAGTCCTAACACATTAGGTATGCAGCCAACACCCAGCGAGCTGACTCATGACTGAAAACGAATAACAATCCAACGAGGAAAACTACGTTCAACCACAACATCCAGTTCTGGATGGTGCGAGAAAGCAGTGTGATCTGCTGTCCTGCATCCTCAAGCATTGGTCTTTGCTTAGCCTTCGACATGCGGTCCAGTCTCCTTAAAATTTTCTAGTTGTTCAAAAAACCTCTGAATGCGTTTTGCGTTTGCACCTGCATCGACCAAACCGTCGCGCGACTTCGATCTCATGTTGATCAAAGCTTTATCTTCTTGCTCCGAAACATGAATAACGAAATCATCGACAAACCGAAAAAAAGAGGTCGTGACTTCACCTTCCAAAGTATGCGTCTTGGCGTCACGGCGAGTAATCACCCAGCCAGGTTGAATTTTCACGAGGGTTTCGACGCACTGAAACACCTGGTCTAATCGCTCATCCAAAATAAGGGGCCGAACGTTCGGATATGCCTCACGTATGATCGGCTTGTTCTTCTCCGGGAATGTCATATCGCGCACCACATTTGGAGTAGCTTGAAGGGCTGCCACAAAGATTGGGGGATTCTCGACGTCCGTTGCCACATCATTGATTCGAGGGTAACGCAGATCGTTAATGACCATGGGTATTGCAATCACTGAGGGCAACACAGCAAAAACAGCAGTCCACAACAAACCCGACTGTCCCACGAAAATTACGATAACCGCCAACCCGAGACCAAATAGAACACCCAGCGCAGACATTGCCCAACCAACCATTGCAGGGAGCATACCAGCATAACTCAACCCGATCCCGGAGAAAGTTATTAAGTATGGAACAAAAGCTAGATATTGCATGCTATGTCTGGTTCTTCAGGAGATATTATGCTGAATTATCACAAACACAACCAAAAAATACTGCTACACAATAATTTTAAGCATTGTGCTCTCATTTAGAAGAAAAAATGAACTATCACTTTTTGTACAGCTTTAGGCATGATGATGGTGTAAGTCATGACAATCGCTCTGCTCGTCGCGCCCTGTACTCATCAAAGGTCATGTAATCCCCTGCTTTGTAGTCAGCACGGGCAGCTTGAATCTCAGCAATGTCCTCTGGAGAGTCCTCATCATCAGGGAATAATTCAGCCTCCAGCAATTCCCAAAGTTTGTGTTTTTCAGTAATTCCCAGTGAGGAAATTGCTTGCAACAGTGATTGAAATGAGATGTCTACTTTCACGGTATTCTCAGCCAACTGAATGTTTCTGCATAATACTCTAACTTAGTCTCTTCAAATCATGAAAACTGTAAATATTCATCAGGCGAAGATAAGCCTCTCTCGGTTGCTATCCCGTGTGGAGCTTGGAAAGGCGTTCATACAATAGCAAACATCACTATATTGAACAACAGAACTGCCCAAATCATCTTGGCTTGCTGTTTTTTTAGCTTCGATAACTCAGAGGCTTTGGCTTGACAGCAACATTATCCTATTGAAGCACCAGATGCTATTTCAGCAATATTCTATTACTTAGAAGCCCGTGGATTGTCCGAACAGGATTTAGTAGCTTATATTGGCACTAGACAACAGGTAACTGCGATTTTAAATAAACAACAACCTCTAACTTTAGATATCATTCGACGGTCGGGTGTATTGGGGTTGTTATCCTGTGTTTTGACTGAGTAGACCATCAAATAGCTCTGTAGGACTCACTTCCAAGCATATCCCCATACCGTAATTGGATACTTCTCCTGATTAGTGAGATCAAAACAGCCATCTTGTTTAGCCTTCCAAGTGCTAACCATCATATCATCTAACAAATAGGACACAGACTTAGCATTTCCCCAAGAATTTACCTCTATCAGTTCAAAATCTGACAAAAGCTCAGAAAGTCCTTCTTTAGTGAATCTCCAATAATCATTTGGACATTTATGTTCTGCGATAAGAAAAGGAACACTACATATAAGACATCCACCAACTTTAAGTATTCTATATACTTCTTTAATTGAAATCCAAGGTCGGGCAACATGTTCCAAGATTTCGTCAAGTATTACGAAATCATATAAATCTGTATTGAACTCATATAAATTGTGAAGATCAACAACTGGATAGTTATCTGCTATCTCATAGTTTTTGTGATTAAACATGTTCTTAATAAAAGAATTACTACCACCGAACTCA
>JAAHHL010000685.1 GCA_010672185.1 Caldora sp. SIO3E6
GGTGGTCTTTCATGTGCCCCAAAATGCAGTAGTGCAACTCCATGATTATAAAAACAGAACGGCAAGAACTGTATTTGGGCCAGATTTGGTCATGCTTGAACCAGACGAAGCCTTTACTGTGCTGAGTTTATCTGGTAGCAAACCCAAGCGAGCCAATGTGATTAAATCCTTAGCCTTATTATTAGGTCCCGATTTTATGACGGATATCTTCACCGTCGAAACCTCAGATCATGCGAGATTGCAACTACAACTCTCTTATAACTGGTATTTTGATGTAGATCGTCAAGATGAACAAACAGCTGCCAGACTGTTTCAAGTACCAGATTTTGTCGGAGATGCTTGTAAAGCGATCGCTTCCCGTGTTAGGGGTGCTGTAGCGGGAGAAAAGTTTGATGAATTTCACCGCAATTCGGCTCGAATTATCCGTCAGGCAGTATTTGGCATTGACGCTGAGGGTCATATTCGGGATGAATTCCGCTTTAGAACCAATAATCTGGTAATTACCAATATTGATATTCAGTCAGTGGAACCGGTAGACGAAGAAACCTTAAAAAGTTTGCAAAAATCTGTCCAATTGGCAATTCAAATTACCACCGATGCTCAAGAAGCTGCGGCAAGGAGGGATGCAGAACGCATTGAGCAACAAGCTAAAGCCAGATTAGAAAGACAGGTAATAGTTGATCAAGGTGCAGCGGAAGTGGAAAAGAAGAAACTCCTAGAGTTACAAGCAGAAAATGCGGCAATTGAGTCTACCGGACAGGCAACGGCAGAAGCGAGAGCCAAAGCACAAGCTGCTCAGATTGAGGGAGAATTAGCAGTTACCCTGGCTCAGCAAGAAGCAGAAGCTGCCAGGATTCGTCAGGAAGCCGAATTAAACCAACTAAGAGCAAGGCAAGAAGCCGAATTAACCCATCAGCAAGCCCTCAATAACCTAGAAATTGAAAAAGCCGAGCGCATAGCTCAAATTACTGGTGCAGAATTCCAACAAAAAGTAGCAGCAATTGGTCCCGAAACCCTCAAAGCGATCGCGCAAGCAGGACCGGAAATGCAGGCGAGGCTGTTGGAAGGACTTGGCATTCAAAGTGTGTTGATTACTGATGGGAAAAATCCGATTAATCTCTTTAGTACGGCTAATGGTTTAATTAATCCCATGTCATCAGTGGATAGTTCTGATGGTTAGTACTTTGAAGATAGGTGGTAGTGATTTATATCAAGTTCGGATAATCACTTATAATTCCCTTCTCCCTTGCAACCTTCTTCTTCCCTTCTGCCCTCTGCCCTCTGCCTTCTGCCTTATTGCAGCCAAAGTGTAAGTATTCAAGCGAACTTGATATTACTCCGAAAAAATGTACCTATCGTAGGGTGTGTTAGCGTAGCGTAACGCACCGCATAACAGGTAAAATCATTGTCAAAAATCGCCTGATTAACGGAGAAATTTCCAGGAAGGAGAGTTTCCCTTTAAGTGGGGGATTCTGATGGGCGCACGTCGGTGCGCCCCTACATCATGAATATTATCCCAATGTAGCCGAAATTGATATCATATATTCTCGCTTAGCTAAAGTTTTTATTTTTTGTAATTTTATTCAAAATAACTTGTGCAATTTTTCGATTGTACTCTTTTACATCTTTATCAGCAATTTCCGAAATTTTGATAATGGCATAATCTGGCAAATGCAATGAATGAAGTGCTTTTAAAGAATATTGTCTTACTTGAGGAGCTGGATTAGATAAGTTGTCTAATAAATAAGAAACGGCTGCTTGACAGTCATTGGGAAAACTTTTAGCCAGTTTTCCTATAGCTGATGCAGCTAATCTGGTTCTTCAGGAGATATTATGCTAAATTATCACAAATACAATCAAAAAATACTGCTGCACAATAATTTTAAGCATTGTGCTCTCATTTAGAAGAAAAAACGCATTATCAAAAAGCTCAAAGCCATACAGGATAGTAATCTTAGCCAATAAAAGCTATTAGTTTAGCATAATATGTCCTGAAGAACCGAATCCTAGAACCCCGACTTCTTCAAGAAGTCGGGGTTCTGACTGCGCTAAGTGAAGGCTCTCTACTACATAGGGTGATAAGCTGAGGTTATCATATCTGTCGTAAGGTATCTATAGCCAAGAATGCTTTGCAAGTCTAAACATTAATTTCAACAAAGATAATGCTTATTCCTGCCAAATATGAACCCCAATTAATCAATGCTAAAACCAAACAAGGTTGGTTGGAGTGGTCATTGGATTTTTTCACAGATCCTAATGTATTGCAAGTGCCTTATTTAGACATTACAGTTCAGCTAGATGTCACTAATGCTTATACAGCCTATAGTGCTCGTAAAATTCCAGGAGAAACTTTCTTTGCTTTTCTACTTTGGCACTTAGCTTCAACTCTGGCAGCACATCCTTCTTTTAATATGAGGTTTGTTGAAAACCAATGGTATATTCTGCAAAACCCTCCGATAGTTGTTCCGGTTGCCGTTGGAGGAAAAGAGCGTTTCTGGGAAGTAACTTTGGAAAATGTCTCAAAGATATCCTATGAAGAATTTTTGCGCCAATATCGCTTAAAAATAGATCGAGCAAGAAACTGTCAAGGAAGCCGGATAAGCTTTCAAGATTTTTGTCTAGCCCATTTTATTGGTAACTTGCCCAACTTGCAATTTACTGGTTTGACCTTACATTGGAGCAGTAACCAGATGCTTGGTCAAACATTTTTTTATTTTGGTAGACGTTATGAGAGGGAGAATTGTCTTTTTATTCCTTTGGCAACCAAATTGCACCATAGCTGTGCAGATCCATTTGTATTAGATTTACTTCTGAGAGACTTTAATAAGCGATTTGTCAATCCATCTAATATTCGTGCCAAGCAAACTAACAATTTAGCACACTAACTACGGAAGACCCGATTTTCAACTTAGGTTAGGACTGATGAGGTTTGGTGAAGATGCCTACTGCTGTAGCGATTCGCGCACTAACCTGTCAAAATAAACTTATGCCTAATAATAAGGATTGGGAAAATGGAACAACTAGACCGTATTACTGTCAATCCTGATATTTGTTTAGGACAGCCTACGATTCGAGGTATGCGAATCACCGTGAGTGTAATCCTCAAGATGCTAGGTAGTGGTAAATCGACTCAAGCGATATTGGAAGCTTATCCTGAATTGGAAGCGGAAGATGTGCAGCAATCTCTTAAATATGCGGCTTGGATGGTTTCGGAACAAATCTACAGAATTCCAGTAGCTTGATGGCTCAGATACGGCTTTTGGCAGATATGAATATTTCACCTCAAACAGTCACATTCTTGCAGCAGCAGGGTTGGGATACAGTAAGAGTTGCAGAAGTGTTACCAGCAACAACTCCTGATTCAGAAATTATGGAGTTTGCTCGTCGGGAAGAACGAGTTATAGTAACTCAGGATTTGGATTTCTCAACACTGCTAGCTTTGGGTGGTTACAATCAACCTAGCTTAATCACTTTGCGCTTGTCGGCATCCGATCCAGATACAGTGAATCAAAAGCTTATTAAGGTACTTCCCGGAGTAGAAGAGTTGCTGGAAGAAGGTTGTGCTGTAACGATACAAGATACTAATGTACGTATCCGCAAGCTGCCTATTCGGTAAGACAATATTAAGCGATCGCACTTCCCTTCTGTCCTATTTATTTATAAAATTTTGGTGGTTCCCGACAAAAGTCAACCAAATCGCCTGAATTTGGCTACATCCGGCTTGATATCGAGATTTATTGTACTGAATTAGTTACCCATTTTCGCTATCATGAAACATAACTAAAGCAATTGAACTGGATAGACAAAGTGTCTACCGATGACCATCTCCTTAGATAAATTTAGCCAGACAACTGTCTTGCACCAGTGGCACGATGCAACTTGGCAAGATTATGTAGTGCTGCGAGATAACTCCGATATTGATTGGCAGAAAATAGTATTTTATCAGGGACGGCTATGGGCTGATATGGGAAAAGAGGGACCAAACCACGCTTCTTTTAGCGACTTGATGACTGCTATTTTTTTTGTTTGGGCATTTTTGCATCCTGATATCGTGCTGCAATCCTATGGGCGTTGCCTAATCGAAAAGCCTGAAACTCAAGCTTGTGCTCCAGACTTAGTATTGTACCAAGGTAAAGATATCCCCAAATGGTATCCTGGTGAACCGCGTCGGATTGACTTGAGACGTCACCGCCTGCCGGATTTAGTGGGAGAAATTGCGGATACAACGTTGAGTTTAGATCTAGACGAGCAAAAGAAACTGTATGCCAGTTTGGGAATTCAAGAATACTGGGTGATTGATGTCAAAGGGATGCGATTGTTTGCCTTCAGCTTAACAGCAAGGGGACTGTATGAACCGATTCAGGTTTCACAGGTGTTGACAGGTTTACCCATTGCTCTTGTAGAACAAACTCTGGAACGGTTGACGACAGAAACGAATACGGCTGCAGCAAATTGGTTAATGCAGCAGTTGCAAACCAGATTTTCAACTTAGGATTAATAAGGTTTAGTGAGGATGCCTGGAGCAGTAGCGATATTAGCACAAAAGACAAAG
>JAAHHL010000686.1 GCA_010672185.1 Caldora sp. SIO3E6
ACTGGACCAACTGCTTGGCGTCAAACACCTGAGGAGATGATGGAAGATGTATTGGAAGAGATGTTTGGAGATTTATTGGAGGTAATTCGCTTCTAAATTCCCAATTCTAAATTCTAAATTCTAAATTCTAAATTCTAAATTCTAAATTCTCCATGACCTACACTCCCACCAAATCCCTCACCTTTGATGAATTTATCGTCCAATACGGCGATAACCCTCGTTACGAACTCATTGATGGAGAACTCCGCGATATGGAACCAACAGGTCCTCATGAAGCCGTAGGAGGGAAAATTGCCGGTCGAATCTTTGCGGAAATTCTTCGCTCGGATGTAAACTGGTTTATCCCCAGAACCTGCTTAATTAAGCCTCTAGCAGCAGAAGCCACCGCTCTCCGTCCTGATGTCATCGTGCTGGATGAAGCTAAACTCAACCAAGAACCTCTTTGGCAGCAAGAGCCCATCATTACCAACGGTAGCACTATTCAGCTAGTCGTCGAAGTAATTAGCACTAATTGGCAAGATGATTATGCTCGCAAAGTTGAAGAATACGCACTGCTTGGTATTCCCGAATATTGGATTGTTGATTTTCGTGGACTTGGAGGAATTGCCTTTATTGGCAAACCCAAACAGCCGACGTTCACAATCTGTCTACTAGATGGAGAAGAATATCGCCAGCAGCGGTATCGACTGGGACAAGAGATAGTATCACCCATCTTCCCAACTTTAAAGCTACGATTAGACGATGTTCTCCCTCGATAATTTTTCAGAGAAAACGAATTATATTACAATCTGTAAAGAAACTGAACAGAGAAAGGCTGAATGCGCATTGCAATTGTTGGGGCAGGACTAGCGGGGATGGCGACGGCAGTTGACTTAGTTGATGCCGGACATCAGGTAGAAATTTTTGAATCCCGTCCTTTTGTGGGGGGGAAAGTCGGCAGCTGGGTAGATGCAGAAGGTAACCATGTGGAAATGGGGTTGCACGTCTTTTTTGGCTGCTATTACCAATTATTTGAGTTGATGCAGAAGGTGGGAGCGTTTGAAAATCTGCGTCTTAAGGAGCATACCCACACTTTTATTAATAAAGATGCTCGTATCGGAGAGTTGGATTTTCGCTTTATCACCGGCGCTCCTTTCAATGGACTCAAAGCCTTTTTTACCACTTCCCAACTATCTGTTAAAGATAAGTTGCAAAACTCCCTTGCTCTTGGTACTAGTCCCATTGTTCGGGGTTTAGTGGATTTCAAGGGAGCAATGAAAAACATCAGAGACCTAGATTCCATTAGCTTTGCCGACTGGTTTCGTCGTCACGGTGGCTCTGAGGGTAGTTTAAAACGGATGTGGAATCCCATCGCTTATGCTTTGGGCTTTATTGATACGGAAAATATTTCCGCCCGTTGCATGTTGACAATTTTCCAGTTCTTTGCAGCCAAATCAGAAGCATCAGTACTGCGGATGCTAGAAGGTTCTCCTTATGAGTATCTCCACAAACCAATTATCGAGTATTTAGAAGCACGAGGCACAAAAATCTACACCAGGCGCCGAGTACGGGAGATACTGTTTACTGATACTGGTACGGAAACCAAGGTTACTGGTTTAGTAGTTGCCCAAGGCGAAACCGAAGAAACGATTATTGCTGATGCCTATGTTTGTGCTGGTGATGTTCCCGGAGTACAACGCCTGCTACCAGAAGCATGGCGTAAATGGCCAGAGTTTGACAAGATCTACAAGTTGGATGCCGTACCAGTAGCTACCGTACAGCTTCGGTTTGACGGCTGGGTAACAGAATTAAATGACCCCCAAAAGCGGCAACAGCTAGCAGAAGCAGCAGGGATCGATAATTTACTCTATACCCCTGATGCCGATTTTTCCTGCTTTGCCGACTTGGCTCTGACTAGTCCCAGTGACTACTATAAGCAAGGAGAGGGTTCCCTTTTGCAATTGGTCCTAACTCCCGGTGACCCATTTATCCGACAAAATAACGAAGCGATCGCCAAACATGTTCTACAGCAAGTCCAAGAACTCTTCCCCTCTGCACGAGAGTTGAACATGACCTGGTACAGTGTAGTTAAGCTAGCCCAATCTCTCTATCGGGAAGCCCCCGGCATGGACCCCTATCGTCCCCAGCAGAAGACACCTATCAACAACTTCTTCCTAGCCGGTAGCTACACCCAGCAAGACTACATTGATAGTATGGAAGGAGCCACTATCTCAGGGCATCAAGCCGCTCAAGCAATTCTAGAAAATGCATCTAAAATTGGGGAAACCACCTTAGTATTCACTAATTAATAATGGATAATGAATAATGAATAATGAATAATTACAAGAAGGTTAAAACCGTGCTTGATTGAATATAAGGGAATCTTAAGAGCACTTTTTTCTCTTTAAAAGGAGAGGCTTTAAACCGGATTGATTAATTATCAATTATCCATTATCAATTATCCATTGGTAACAGCTTAATCCGATAACTTCGGTTCAGCAACCAAGTTTCTTTGGAATACGCGGAGACTGGGAGATATTTACCAATCAGCAAACAACAAACAACAAACAACCAATAACAAACAACAATTCCCATGACTGATTGGCTAGAACATAGTGTGCAGGTTGAGGTAGAGGTTCCTATTGACTTAGCGTGGAGCCTTTGGTCCGATTTAGAACAAATGCCTCGTTGGATGAAATGGATTGACTCAGTCAAGGTGCTAGAAGAAGATCCAGAACTATCCCGCTGGAAACTGGCAAGTAGCGGCTTAGAATTCAGTTGGCTCTCCCGTATTCTCAAAGTGACACCCCATCAAATTATTCAATGGGAATCTATCGATGGTTTACCGAATAGGGGAGCAATTCGCTTCTATGACCGGCATGGCAATAGTATTGTTAAGCTAACAGTAGCTTACGCTATTCCTGGAATTCTCGGTCCGTTGATGGATAACCTGTTTCTCGGTCGTATTGTTGAATCTACCATCCAGGCAGATTTAAATAGATTTCGAGAATATGCTCTCAAAGCCAGCAGGCAAGAATGAATTGTCATTTGTCATTTGTCATTTGTCATTTGTCATTTGTCATTGGTTAATATCTCCCTGATAAAACTCTTGTGGAACAGGCATCTTGCCTGTCTGCTCTATAGCCTTTGAATAGGATAAGCATCACCGATTTGGTAATTATATTATATGTAATATAAAGTTACTGAAAACTCGAACAGTCAAACCAGATGCATCAAGAAATTAACCACTCAATCCAGTCAGAATCCTCATGGTGTGAGGTTTCCCTCTCTGCACTCCAGTCGAATGTAGCAATGTTAAGACAGCGGATTGGAGGGGATGTTACTTTGGGGGTAGTGGTTAAAGCTGAGGCTTTTGGACATGGCTTAATACCTTGTGCGAGGGAATTTGTTGCCGCTGGAGTTGACTGGCTAATTGTTAACTTTGCCTACGAAGCGATCGCTCTTCGTCGAGGGGGTATCCAAGCACCAATTTATATCTGTGGTAATGTCTCTGCTGCTCAAGCACCCCTAATAGCTGAATCTCAGGCAAGGATTGTTCTCTACGATTCCGAAGTAGCCCAAGCTATGGCTCAGGCTGGCAGAGCCACAAATTATACCATACCAGTTCACTTGAAGCTAGAAACCGGAACTCATCGCCAGGGTATTAACCTGAAGGAGGCACTGGAATTAGCACAATTAGTGTCTCAGCTAGAGGGGTTAGAATTAGAGGGGATAACGACTCACTACGCAGATATTGAAGATACCACCGATCATCGCTTTGCTCACCAACAGTTAGTTTTACTCCAAGAAGCCGGGGAAGCTTTCCGGCAAGCAGGCTTTGATGTACCGATGATACATTCTGCTAATTCCGCTGCCACTATCTTGTGGCCAGAAACCCACGGTTCAATGGTGCGAGTTGGCCTTGCTGCTTATGGCTTATGGCCTTCTAGGGAAACTTACGCTACAGTTCTCCAAAACTATGCTACCCGTGATCAAGGATTTATCCCCAACTTGCAACCGGTCTTATCCTGGCGTGCTCGGGTTGTTCAAATCAAAGAGGTTCCAGTAGGAGGTTATATTAGCTATGGTCGCACCTTCCGGGCAACTTATCCCATGCGCATTGCAATTCTACCTCTTGGTTATCATGAAGGTTACGATCGCAGACTTTCCAACCTCTCCCATGTCTTAATTAACGGGATGCGAGCTCCTGTAAGGGGTCGCATTTGTATGAATATGATGATGGTAGATGTTACCCATATTCAGGATGTTCATGTAGGAACTGTAGCAACTCTAATGGGTACGGATGGAGATGAACAGGTTAGTGCCGAACAACTTGCTTCTTGGATGGGGACAATTAACTATGAGGTAGTATCCCGTATTCATCCATCCCAACCACGATTTGTTGTTGAAGACGAAAGACAAGGAATTAATGCTCTGGAGGCAGGAGGCAGGAGGCAGGAGGCAGAAGGCAGAAGGTAGAAGGCAGGAGGCAGAAGTTAGAAGGCAGGAGGCAGAAGGCAGGAGGCAGGAGGCAGGAGGCAGGAGGCAGGAGGCAGGAGGTAGGAGGCAGGAG
>JAAHHL010000687.1 GCA_010672185.1 Caldora sp. SIO3E6
ACCAGGTATTTCCCTACAATGGTGCAAGGTTTTTGAAGCAAAAAATGCAAAAACCTTGGACTATTTTGGCTTGCTGCATGATTGAAACCCAAGTCTTGTATAGCTTCCACACTCATGCAGCAAACCCCAATTAGCAATTAGCCATTAGCCATTAGCAATTAGCAATTAGCAATTAGCAATTAGCAATTAGCAATTAGCCATTAGCCATTATCCATTAGCCATTAGCAATTAGCCATTAGCCATTAGCAATTAGCAATTAGCCATTAGCAATTAGCCATTAGCCATTAGCCATTAGCCATTAGCCATTATCCATTATCCATTATCCATTATCCATTATCCATTAGCCATTATCCATTATCCATTAGCCATTAGCCATTATCCATTATCAATCTAAAATCACCTCATCTCCTACTTGTAAGACTTTACCTGCTTCCGAATCTGGGATACAGGTATTAACACTCAACCGATAAAAATGATTAAAGCGAGATGAGGATGCCCAAGAAGGCAAACTTGCTTGCCGCTGGGTAACAAATATTTTCTGAAAGTCTGGATAAGCTTGCCCAGTTAGAGGATCTCTAGTTGGTACTATACAACGGGCACAGGGATTGATACCTTCAAAGCGAATTGAGCCGATTTGAAACTCAACGATATTGCCAGTTTCGCCAAACAGCCTATCCTCCCAAAATGGCGGAACATCAGTAATTTCCACATTAGCTCTTAACCGTTGTCGCATCTGCTCACTACTAATGCCTGTAAACCAGTCGGCAGCAGTAGCAATGGTAGCAGTGCTAATCAAAGTTGGGCCATTGGCATTGGTATCATCAGGAAAACCTTGCACTAAGTTCTCTTGCAGTCGTACTTTTTTGCCAAAATAGCCACTCAACCAGGTTTCTAACTCCCCTCGTTCCTGCTGAAGATGAAAAACTGCCGGTTCCTCTGTTTGGTTAGCTTGCAGAGAAATAGTTTGAGCTTCTAGATTGAATGAGGTGCGCAGTAAGTGGATTTTCGGATTACGCTTACCATTAACAAACTTACCTTGTTCATCAACAATGGCAAACTGTCGGTCATGTTCTAGGGCACCACTGGCAAGCACCTTTGCCTTGTTTACAGCAATACTGTCTAGGGATTTAATGGGATAAATCAGAATTTGGGAAATATAAGGCATATAGCAAAAGAAGTTTGTATAGAATTATACTTAGTTAGGTAAAGAGTATTCAAATGTCTCAAAAAGTCGCAGTAGCAATTATTCACGGTATGGGTACGGCAGATGGAGATTTTGCCAATGAAAGTGATCCAGATAAGTTCACTAATGGTATAGCCAAGAGATTAAAGTCTCGATTTTCGGAGTTGATGGGAGAAACACCAAAGGATGTCGATGCCAAATTGGATATCAAGGCAGTTTACTGGGCTCCCGTTCTTCATGATCTTCAAAATGAACTAGCAAGGAGACTAGAATTTGACAAACTAAGCAATCCTTTGCAGGCGCGTGACTTTGTCTGGCACTCTTTAGCAGATGCTATTGCTTATCAGATCACTTCTTCGAGTACTTCCGATACAGGCATCTATCATCAAATACATAGCCAATTTGCTGCAACCCTCCAAAAGTTAGCTGAAAACGGTGGAGAAAAAGCACCACTATGTGTTATTGGTCATAGTCTGGGCTCAGCGATAGCAAGTAATTATATCTGGGATCTGCAAAATAAAAAGGTCCAAATCAACATTGGAGATAGTCCTTTAGAACAAGGAGAAACTCTCTGCCTTCTCTACACCCTTGGCAGCCAGATTGCTTTGTGGGGACTTCGGTATCATGATTTTGGCACACCAGTTACTATCCCTTCTCCCCAACTGCAAGAACATTATCCCAGTCTACAGGGTGAATGGATTAACTTCTATGACAGAGACGATATCCTCGGATATCCCCTCAAGAAGATGAACGACAAATATCAAGAGGCTGTGACAGTTGATATGGAAATCAATGCTGGGAATCCTTTAACAAGCTGGAATACCCTCTCTCATAATGCATACTGGAGTGATAACGATGTTGTTGAACCAATTTCTCAAGCACTTGTGAGAGTATGGCAGAGCGCTTACCAGTAATGAATAATGGATAATGGATAATGGATAATGAATAATGAATAATGAATAATGGATAATGGATAATTAAAAGAAGGTTAAAGCCGAGAGGATTAAATATAAGAAAATCTCCTCACATTTTTTTCTCTTTAAAAGGAGATGCTTTAAACCGGATTGATTAACTATCAATTATCAATTATCAATTATCAATTATCAATTATCAATTATCAATTGGTAATCGCCTAAACACGCCAGAGCAAGTTTAAACCGTGGGTATCTGTGCCACAGGTATTAAACAACTTGTAAGTAGCACTCAGTTGTTTTACTTTTTGAGTTTGCTTGGGACTAGGTTGCCAAGGTTTAGGATTGCCGTAGGCGTAGTAAGTTTCAACTCCATCAATACCCAAGTCAGCAGCCGCAGGAATCAACTTTTCTGGTGAGCGTCGGTAACGAGCAGGGTGAGCCAAAACAGCTAAACCCCCTGCTTGTTGAATTGCTGTAATAACATGAGCCGCCTGAGGAATTTTGAATGGGTTGGGTTGGTTATGCAGATAAGTCTGTAAACTAGGATGCATTGGGTCAAAAGCATAACCTAAAATATGAACGTCAGTCCCCACAAGATGAGATGTGATTTCAACACCAGTCCAGAGGTGAGGAATTGACAGAGAGGGCAAGGATTGCTGCCGCTGTTTTAGAAAATTTTGCGCTGCATAATAGCCTGCTACACTGTGGTGGTCTGTAATTGCCAGTCCCTGGAGCCCGATGGAGATTGCTTGTTCTATTAGAGCTTCTGGCTTAAGTTGACCATCAGAGCATCTAGTGTGCATATGGAAGTTGTAGGAGCAAGGACAACTATCTGGTTGAATGTTCTCCCAAACTTGTTTTAGAGCTAGTTGATCTTGTGCTGCTACTTGGGGTGAAGCCAAAGTTGGACTAATGTTAGTATCCATAAATCACTTTCTTTAATTTGCTTGTATTTGGGCATTGAGTATGGCAAATAACAATTAAGAGATAACTCTGCTTCAGTGTAACCTTTTTGCTCAGATGTTACGGGAAACTCTTATACTTAAGGTAGACACCCCCTACAACTAATATCAAAATTACGATGCTACCTACACCCAGAGGACTAGGAAGCCAAAAAACTACTTCTATATGGTTGAGCTGACCGGGCTGGAGCTGCCATAATAACTGATGACCATCATCGTAGCTCTTGGGAATAATCCCATTGGCTGAGCCCTCAATATCCCTAGCTCCCCAAGGAGTTTCTAAACTAAACTGCAAATCCAACAAAGAATTCGGACTAACGACAATATCCCCATTTTCCGAGAGAACACCAAGCGATCGCAAATCCAAATCGTAGCTTAAACGATTACGCTGTACGAAGAAGAAGTTATCCTGAGTTAAGCGGAACTTGGAGTCAAAATTGGGTAAATCTATGGTTTCAACTGCCCTAGAGGGGGAATCCTTCTTGGCAACTGGGTGAAAAAACTGATTAAACTTAGATGATAATTCCGCACCATTGTTAAAAGGAATAGTGACGATAATGTCTTGATTACCGAGGTGCTTAGTTCTACCCCCAAGTTTCTTGGCTCGACGCTCAATACTTCTGAGCCACTCAGTTGTTTGGGAGTTGCTAAAGTTGGTTAGCCTTTCCCCCAGTTTAATGTGCTGAACGATCTCGCCGTGGTGCTGACCGGCAAAATGAACTGCAACATCATATTTGACACAGCCAGAAAGTAGCAGCGGTATCAGTAGAACGACTAAGAGAATCCGCAAGGGTCTCAGAATCCTACCAAGGAACTGCCATAAATCAACAATAGCTGCTTTCACAAATTCCTCCTGCTCAAAGGCTTTAGTGTTAGCTAAGGGAAGACAACTTCCTTGATTCTGCCCTATTTTCAGCGTATTTCAACAGTTGCGATCGCTTTCCTGGCATTATTGGTATAAGTAAGCTCATATGGAAAAAGGCAGAGGGCTCCAAGGCAGAAGGCAGTCTCGATGAAAAATTTTTCACCACCAGGTGATGAAAGTTGACTGTTGACTGTTGACTGTTGACTGTTGATTGCTCCCTACTTTCAAGTCAGAAGGTAAAAGATTGACAGATAAAGGTTTCAGCATGTAGTTTTGTCCTAAGCACACTGCGCTTAGCTATGCTACGCACTTTTTGTGAGATTTGGCATCCTTGTCAAATGTCATTGGTCATTGGTACAAAGGACTAATGACCAATGACCAATGACAAAGCTTTTTGTGAGACATTAATGCTAAGGGAGTAGCAGGTGGCAGTTTATCAAGTCCGGCTAGTTAATCCGGCACTCAACCTCGAGCGCACGATAGAAGTACCTGATGATCAGTACATTTTAGATATGGCAGAGGAAGCTGGTATACGCTTACCAGCTGGCTGTCGTGAAGGGAACTGCTCTGCCTGTATCGCCAAAATTATTAGTGGGGAGGTGGAGCAAAGTGAGCAAAAATTCCTG
>JAAHHL010000688.1 GCA_010672185.1 Caldora sp. SIO3E6
TAAGGACAAAGAACTAGTTGAGGAATTCCGAGGTGTCAAGCAAAAGAGCGAGTACCGCCAAGTGATTGACAAATTTTTACCAGCAGGTGTTGTTGCTGGTTCCTAATGCAGAAGGCAGGAGGCAGGAGGCAGGAGGCAGGAGGCAGGAGGCAGGAGGCAGGAGGGAAGAAAGATACTGTAGGGGCGTAGCATTTGGGCGACGATTTAAGAATATAGACCCAAGTATACCTATCCAAATGCTACGCCCAATCGCCTACAGTGAGACAATTTAAGAATGCTTCGCCCAATCGCCTACAGTAAACAAAAAATGAAGATAATGAGATTTTGAGGAAAAAACTGGTGCAGTCCTTGATCATAATTACCGCTGCCAATGCCGAGTACTTTGAACTAGCCCAAGGTACGATTGAGTCTATCCGGCAAAAACCCCAAGGGCAAGGGGTGAGTATGGGATTTTTTGATCTAGGCTGCACTCCAGAACAACTTCAGTGCTTAGAAGAAAAAGTCGATATAATTAAGCAAGCGGATTGGGAGTTTGACTTTCCTGGCAGAAATGAGGCTCCTGAATATCTCAAGGGATTATTAGCACGTCCTTGGTTACCGAAGTACTTTCCCGGTTTTGATATTTACTTTTGGATTGATGCTGATGCTTGGATTCAGGATTGGAGAGCGGTTGATTTGTTTGTTCAAGGAGCAGAATACGGTGGCTTAGCCATCGTTCCAGAAATTGACCGTGGTAGTCAATTTCCCTATGGAGGGTTGCCTTGGTGGTGGCAATGGGTTCACCAGCAATACAGTTCTGTATTTGATGACGAAGTAGCTGGGCGTTTATGCAGTTATCCTTTAATTAATGCTGGGGTCTTTGCACTCCATCAAGACGCTCCTCATTGGCAAGTTTGGGCAAAGTACCTCCATCAAGGACTACAAAAGTCTATCTCCCTATTTACAGATCAGACAGCCTTAAATTTGACAGTTTACGAAGATTTGTTCGCTCAAACTGAATTGCTGCCAGCTTGGTGTAATTGGACTTGTCACTGTGGTTTACCTGCCTGGGATCGCAGTAAACATTGCTTAGTCGAACCCTACCTACCCCACACACCCATTGGAATTCTACATTTAACGAATACTAAACACGACCAAGTACAACTGATCACAACTGATAAAAAGCTAGTTGAAGTTCCTGTACGCTATGCCTCTCAGTTAGAGCCTAGAGAATTAAAAGACTCAACAGAAGATGTTGTCCGACAGACTTTTATTAAACAACGCAGGAACTCAGAGATAGTTCAAGCCATCCAACAAACGGCATTACCCACTGGAGATTATATTGCACCAGGATTAGCGACAATCCGACCTGATCAATGTTTTCCCAATATGATCATTGGTGATACCAATTCTTGTCCATGGTCTTATCTCCGGCGGGAGATTACCCATAACTGGTACGTAGATCAGCGCTATCCCTTTGTTGGGTTTCTCAGTCGGGATGAAGCTCATATCCTTCATAATACTGCTCTCAAGTTTAAAGGAAAAAGAGCCTTAGAAATCGGTTGTTGGTTTGGTTGGTCAACTTGTCATTTAGGATTAGCAGGAGTTGAGCTCGATGTTATTGATCCCATCTTAGCCAAACCTGAATTTTACACGAGTGTTAGTAACTCTCTTGAGGCTGCTGGTATCCTGAAATCAGTGAGACTAATAGCCGGTTATAGTCCTCAAAAAGTAGAAGAGACTGCTGCCGAATACCAACGTCAATGGTCATTAATTTTCATCGATGGCAATCACGAAGCACCAGCACCATTAAATGATGCGATCGCTTGTGAACAATTAGCCACAGAAGATGCTCTGATTTTGTTTCATGATTTAGCTTCACCGGATGTCACTCAAGGCTTAGATTACCTGAAGCAACAAGGATGGCAGACGATGATCTATCAAACCATGCAAATTATGGGTGTGGCATGGCGAGGCAAGGTTGAACCGGTTATTCATCAACCTGACCCGAAAATTACTTGGCAATTACCAAAACATTTACAAGGTTATGCCGTTAGTGGCATTCCAGCTCAAAGAGATATACCGCTAATAACTCAACTAATTCACTACGTAGAACAACTCGATAATCAAATTATTCATCAATCTTGGGATAGAGATTTTAATCAAGAAAAATTACTTAAGTTAATTCAGCAAGCACAAGCAGATTTTAACCAAGAAAATTTTTCCCAAGCATTAGTTACTTTTCAGCAAGTTGTGGAACTAAATCCCAGTTCTGTAGTTGCCAATAAACACCTAAATTATTTGTATTGGCAGCAAGGAAATCTACAGCAAAGTCTCAAATATCATAAACGAGCACAGTCTGGAACCGAAGTTTTTGACAGTAGTGACAATAGTGAATTTCAACAACTTCTCTCTGCTGTTCGACCCTACACTATGCTCAGTGAAGATCGGTTATTTTCCCTCTACTCTCGAGCCAAACAAATTTGTTTAGATGATATTCCGGGTAATTTTGTTGAGTGTGGTACTTGGAGAGGGGGTTCGGCAGCACTACTAGCATTTGTGAGCAAACATTATAGTCTACGACCAAGACTTCTTTATGCTTTTGACACCTTCGCCGGTATGCCAGAACCTAGGGATATGGATAAACATCAAGGAATACCTGCCAATGATACAGGTTTAGGAGTCGGCACTCTCAAAGCTCCCATTCTTGAAGGCTTAGCTCAAATATGTCAAGCTTTGGATGTTAGAGATATCGTTGTACCTGTTCAAGGTTTATTTGCACAAACTCTTCCGCAACATCAATCAGAAGTAAGTAATATTGCCTTGTTACATGCTGATGGGGACTGGTATGAGTCAACTATGGACATATTGAATCATCTCTTCGAGCAAGTGGTTAATGATGGCGTTATTCAGATTGATGACTATGGTTTTTGGGAAGGTTGTCGGCAAGCTGTACATGAGTTTGAACGTTCTCAGGGACTTTCCTTTGGTTTGCGAATTATAGATGATACTGGTGTCTGGTTTCGTAAGGAGGGAACCACTTATGGTGACTGTAATCATTGGCGTAGTTTGTGGTACTTAGCTCAAGCCGCAGAGAAGATGGGAAATCTGGAATTGTCTCAACAGGCTGCTCACGCCACCTTAAAATTAGTACCAAAGTTAGCAGCAGCAGAAGAGATGTTAACTCGTCAGCAATGGCAGGAAGATTTCACTGAGCAGCTAAAATTAAGAGAAATTAATCTAATTATCTTCCCAGACTGGAGTCAACCGGAAGAATCTCTGCTAAATGATCTCTCAAGAGTGATGAGAGGGATTCTGGCTCATCCCGACAGCAGTAATCTAACTCTTTTGATAGAAGCTAGCAATATTGCTGAAGAAGAAGCAGATATGGTTATCTCTACTGTTGTCATGAATCTGTTATACGAAGCCGATGTAGAGATGACAACTGAACCAGAAATTTCCTTGCTGAAGAACCTCAGTAAATGGCAATGGGAAGCTTTGCGTCAGCAAGTTACCAGTAAAATTACGATGAACAAGGAGAATACTGCTGCGATAATTGCAGCAGGGATGGGGGATTTATAGCAACCGCCAGGGAGGTTAGGACAACTCCAAATGCTGAAACCTTCACCTGTCAATCTCTTACCTTCTGCCTTCTGCCCTCTGCCCTCTGCCTTGTTTCTTGAAAGTTAAACTACCCCAGCAAATTTCATCATTTTTGACAACTCATCAAGATTGACGAAAATATCTTCAATCCGAGAGTTGGGATAGATGAGTTGGTGTAAGGTACAGCCAGGTAGGGTTTCTCCTAGTAAATAGTAGTATTCTAAACCAACTAAATTGCTCAGGAGCCAGTAACAATGATACACATAGTTAGGTGAGAAAATTTCGATCACTTTAGTGCCTGGACTACAGAATACCGTATTAGTCAAACCACTACCATGGGGTGCTACTACAACTTGGGCCTGATCCAATAATGCTGCCTGTTGTCGGACTGACATTGATTCGAGAGAGACGCTGGTAAAACCAAATTGCTCTAAAAAGCTGATAACTTCCTTTTCATTGATAACTAGGCGGTTGGCTACAGATTGACGACTGATGTAAAGACGTTCTATTTTCTCTGAGATTTCTTGTAAGTCAGTTCCAATCACTCCCCTCCTGGGAGGGGTTGGGGGTGGGTTCTGCTCCCCCCTCCTAGGAGGGGTTGGGGGTGGGTTCTGCTCCCTTCCTGGGAGGGTTTGGGGGTGGGTTCTGCTCCCCTCCTGGGAGGGGTTGGGGGTGGGTTCTGCAAATGTCCTTCTGAGAAAATTGCACGCCCATGGTGGCATCCAAGCTACAGTACCAGGGAAAGAGGGAACGACTAATCTGGTGGCTTGGAGATGAGGATATTGAGTTGTTTCTAGTATTTTGCTTTGGGGAATACCCAAAGCCTGCAACGTCTCTTGCTGGAAGGGGAGACAGCTGCTAATTAAAAAATAGTCGATTCCTCCGAGGTCAATGCCACTTTGATGCAACAATTCGACACGGGGCAATATATCTAACATCCAATGGAAGTATAGG
>JAAHHL010000689.1 GCA_010672185.1 Caldora sp. SIO3E6
TGAGATATCATTGAGTAGATTAATCCCCTGACAAACCATTTTTTGCAGATGCATAGCATCCAGCCGCAAGTTGCCTGCTTGGTTATTGCCAATTAGGGTCTCATTAATTTGGAGTAAGAAGCGATAAGGCCCGATGGTGATAGTATCACCTACCCTGAGTATTCGCTTGCCCACAACTCCCTTGCCATTGACAAAAGTACCATTAGTCGAGTTGAGATCGAATAGGGCAAAGGAGCCATCTTGCCGTTTGATTTGGGCATGAAAACGGGACACAGTGGGATAATCGATCACCATATCATTCAAAGAATCCTGTCCAATGCTCAAAGTCTGGTAACCTTTTAAGTCCAGCTGCTGTAATTGTTGGTTTGCTTCTACCTGAGGTGTGTTAGGGGAAGCAATGGCAGTGGTGCTGCGATTCCAACCTCTAGATAGTTTAGGCGGTTGAGTGCTAACCTGTCTGTGAAATCGCAATTCAAAGCTACCAATACTAATTAGATCACTCTCTGCTAAAGCTTGAGGGGCATAAGGTGACAGTTTGATGCCATTGAGATATGTGCCATCAGAACTACTCAAATCAGTCAACACATAGGAGTTGTCTTCCTGGCTAATTTGAGCATGGTGACGGGAAACAGTCAGATCATTGCTCAAAACTAGAGAGTTGTCTGGTGAACGACCAATGGTAATCAGATGATGAGTAAGTAGGAACTCCTGAGAAGAAGTATTATTCTGACAAATTTCTAGTTGAGCAATAGATCCCGACATAGTAAGTTTGCTGAGGGCATCAACAATATTTTTCTCAATCTAACTTTCCTCTTAACCATACTTCCATCCGGAGATCTGTGCTAAAACTATCGAGAGGCAGGAGGCAGGAGGAAAGAAGGCAGGAGGAAAGAAGGTTTGTCCAGTAAGCTGTTTAAGTTTATACCGAATATCTAATACCTAACACCTAACACCTAGTCATTGAGTTTATAGGCTTCAAACAGATAGGCAGGTTTTTCGTTAACCCCTTCGGCTATAGTTCTCACTCGTTTGACTACCTCAATTAAATATTGATAGTCAGGCACCTTGGCATTAGGAATAAATCCTGCGGAGGCGGCAATGCTGGAAGGGGTAACTGCTAAAGCCTTACGGATTTCTTCTTGTTGGTTGCGCTCAACCTCCGGTCCAACTAAAATCGCACCACTAGGAATCTCATGGACATCTGTGTGAAGAATACGGAACTGCACCTGACTAAACTCAGAACGGTAGCGCTCAAACTCAGCTAAAGACATTGCCCCTGCTGCTACTTCTCCTGATGCCAACCATTGCAGAATCGTTTTTGGTGTGGGGGCAAAGCGCACCTCGGCTAAAGTCAAGCCATAGAGATTATAAATGGGTAAATAATACCCGATTGCGGAACCAAGTTGGCCTAAACCAAGGACTTTACCTTCTAAGTCAATCAACTTTTGAGTGCGACTCTCTTGAAGTACGACAATTACTGAACGGGAGCTTTTTACTCCTTCGAGAGGCAGCAAGGGCAAATATTGAGCTTCAGAAATAGCGATCGCGGCTAACCCAGGAGGAGCAAACACTAAAGACCATCTACCTCGCTTAATCTGTTCAATGGCCTTGATTTCATTATATGCCGGTTCCAATTCAATAATCGCCTTGACTTCACTACCTAGGTATTCAATCAGACTAGAGTATTGCTCAATGGTGCGTTGACCTTGATCGTAACTTACCGCTCCCATAATTATTCTCTTTTGAGTAGAATTTTTTGCTGTTTGACAGGCTGCTAGAAAGAGCAAAAGCTGCCCTAAGAAGAGACGACGTGGATATGAAAATTTTTTTAACATTGTAGCTAAACCAATAAATTCAACGAGGCTTAAAAGGCATCCTGATAAGAGTAGGGCGCATAGTCCTGCGCTATTTTCTTCCGGATTTAGTCTCTCCCAGTAGATTTACTTAATAAACCTAATTATCTCCTGGGATTCATTGCAATCACAATTGTCATTAGCCATTGATTATTGCAATTGATTGTTGAAAATCAAGTGTTTTAGATTGTATTAAAATGTTAAAAAACATGAGTTTGGGAGCCAAACTTAACCTAATAATGATCTCAATTTTCTTAGTAATAGTACTAAGCACTGGCTTTATTCTATCTCTAATTTTAGAAAAAAAGGCGGAAAAAGTAGTTGCAGATCAAGCCTTTATCTTGATGGAAACTATGGGTTCGGTTCGTGACTACACCAGTCAACAGGTTAACCCAGAGTTGGCTTCTAGATTGGAGACAGAGGAACAGTTTCTCTCCCAAACAGTACCAGCTTACTCAGCTCGTGAAGTTTTTGAAGGTTTACGTAACAGCGAACAATACAGTGATTTTTTCTATAAAGAAGCAACTCTAAATCCTACTAATCTCCGAGATAAAGCTGACCAATTTGAAACAACGGAGATAGTTGAGCAGTTTCGAGCTCAATCAGACTTAAAAGAATTAACGGGATTTCGTTCCCTGCCCAGCGGCAAGATTTATTATGTTGCTCGTCCTCTAGCAGTCTCCAAGGAAAGTTGCCTAAGATGTCATAGTAATCCTAATGCTGCCCCTCAGAGTCTGATTACTACCTACGGGGATGAGAACGGTTTTGGTTGGAAACTCAACGAAATTGTTGGCGCACAAGTTATCTCAGTACCTGCCAGTAAAGTATTTGCTGCTGCTCGGCGATCGCAGTTTTTGTTTATCGGTATACTGAGCGGTTTTTTTCTGGCAGCAGCTTTGTTGATTAATCTGTTCCTCAACTTATCTGTTATTCAACCTCTCAAACAAATGTCTCATCTAGCCAAACAAGTGAGTACCGGCAATATGGGGGGTGAATTTGAACATCATGCCAATGATGAAATCGGTATTTTAGCTGCCTCTCTAAATCGCATGAAAGTCAGCCTGGAAATAGCGATGAATATGCTGAATCAAAATTAATTTTTGTTGTTTGTTATTGGTTATTTGTTGTTTGTTGTTTGTTGTTTGTCCTTTGTCATTATTCCCAATTCCTAATTCCCAATTCCCAATTCCCAATTCTCCATTCCCTAAGAAAGCAAACGCTGCTGAAACTCGACTGCTTGCTGCTGATTGGGAATTTGTTTAGCTAAGGCATCGACAAATTCCGTTGCCGAAAATGCGGGATTTTTGGCAAGAGTGCGCTGGCAGACGATAGTAGAAATCGGACCAATGAATTCTGCTAGCTCCTGTTGACAATGTTGGATAAAATCTGGTTCTATTTGAGGTACAGGGACAGTCGAATTTGCTGATAGCGGGCTCTGGGAAGCTCTCTGATTGCGAGGCAAAGGTTGCGTTGGTGGAACAAGTACCTGAGTTGAAGCAAAAGCACGGTTAATTTCAGTGAGTTGTTGCTCAATCTCCTCAGCCGTTTGAGGACGTTGATGAGGAAAACGAGCCATCATCTGATCAATTAAATATGCTAATGCCGGTGCAATCCCAGAAGCAGATTGACGCCAACGTAATTCGTCAGTCTGGGAATGATAAAAATTACTAGGGTCTTTACCAGTGAGTAAATAAACAAATGTGCGCCCCAAGGCAAAGAAATCTGACTGGGGTACTGCTTTACCATTAAGTTGCTCTAAAGGAGTATAACCTGCTGAAATCACCCCTGTCACTTGACCAGCTGCTTGTTTCTGGGCAAAAGTTTGGCTGATGGCTCGTACTGTGCCAAAATCAATCAATACCAATTGCCCATCTACTCTAAGCATAATGTTAGAGGGCTTAATATCCCGATGGAAAAAGTTTTGAGAGTGTACCTCCTTGAGAATATTTACCAATTGGAGCAACCATTGAATCGCAATTTTCTCCTCAATCGGGTGTCCCCGCTTTTCCAGATATTGCTGTAAATCCAATCCCTCAATTTTTTCCATTACCAGACAGTGCAATGGTTTTTGGTTGTTGTAGGGCAAGAAGGTAAAGTAAGCATCTGCTGTGACTTTGGGGATACCGGGATGATTTAACTGGTTTAGGACTTGGGCTTCTCGTTGAAAAAGCTCGATATATTTGGGCTCATTGTGAGTGTTCATCAGGACTTTGAGCACTTTGAAAGAGCCTTGACGATCCTTTACCTCATAAGTTTTACCGAAACCACCACTTCCTAACTGATCTATTACCCGATAACGCCCTTCCAACAGGAGCTCAGAACCACAGCTATTGCAGAACAGCTGGGTATCACTATTTTCGGGGTTTGGACAGCTGGGATTTATGCAAAGGATCATTACATATGGTTGGGAATGGGGAGTAAGGAATGGGAAGATAGTAGAATTCTATATCTTATCTCCGAGTTTCTTGGCTCCTGAACTACTTTCTATTAGCAGTGAAATAGTTCAATAGAGCGTTGCTATTTACAGGTGTACACACTCTCCCATTATAAAACTATACCAGATGTTGTTTCACAGATCAATATCAGCGTATTGCCAAGCTAGTTGATATTGCTGCTGTATAGTTGCTGCTTCTGTGGTTTTTCCTTGGGCTTGCAAACTTTGGGCTAAACCATGTAATGACC
>JAAHHL010000069.1 GCA_010672185.1 Caldora sp. SIO3E6
TGCCCCCTGCCTCCTGCCTCCTGCCTCCTGCCTCCTGCCTCCTGCCTCCTGCCTCCTGCCTCCTGCCTCCTGCCTCCTGCCTCCTGCCTCCTGCCTCCTGCCTTCTGCCTTCTTCAATTGCCATGTCTCACCGCCCAATTTACCTCGACTGCCATGCTACTACCCCGATGGATCAACGGGTACTAGAGGCAATGCTCCCCTACTTCACAGAATATTTCGGCAACTCCTCCAGCATCAGCCATGTTTACGGCTGGGAAGCAGAAGCCGGTGTCAAACAAGCACGGCAAATCTTAGCAGACGCTATCCATGCCACTCCAGAAGAAATTGTTTTTACCAGTGGTGCGACAGAAGCTAACAACTTAGCGATTAAAGGGGTTGCCGAAGCTTATTTCAGTAAAGGGCGTCACCTGATTACTGTCCAAACTGAACATAGAGCAGTGCTAGATCCCTGCCACTACCTGGAGAATCTAGGGTTTGAAGTAACCTTACTACCAGTAAAACCGGATGGACTAATCGACTTAACCCAACTGGAGAAAGCCATCCGCCCCGAAACGATTTTAGTATCAGTGATGGCGGCGAATAACGAAATTGGAGTATTGCAACCTTTAGCAGAAATAGGTAAGATTTGTCATCAGCAACAAGTACTCTTCCATACTGATGCTGCCCAAGCTATCGGCAAAATTCCCCTAGATGTTCAGGCAATGAATATCGATCTGATGTCCCTAACTGCCCATAAAGTATACGGGCCTAAAGGTATCGGTGCTCTCTATGTCCGCCGTCGCCACCCTAGAGTCAGGCTCGCTCCCCAAATACAAGGAGGTGGACAGGAAAGGGGACTACGCTCTGGTACCCTCTATACTCCCCAGATTGTGGGCTTTGCCAAAGCAGTGGCTTTAGGGTTAGAGGCACAAGAATCTGAGTCTCAACACTTACTGCAGCTGCGGGAATCTTTGTGGAGTACCTTGAGTAAGGTACCCAATATCCATCTTAATGGTCATCCCACCCAGAGATTGCCAGGAAATCTGAACATCAGTGTGGAAGATGTTGATGGCTCAGCTTTGCTGCTAGGATTACAAGCAGTAGTAGCCGTCTCCTCCGGCTCAGCCTGCTCCTCCACTAATCTGGGACCTTCCCACGTTCTCCTGGCATTGGGACACCCAGAATCCTTAGCCTCTGCATCAATCCGATTTGGGATTGGGCGCTTCAACACCGCAGCAGAAATTACTCAGGTAGCTCAACAAGCGATCGCGACGATTGCATCTCTGCGTCGCTCTCTAACTCTAAGAAGGCAATAGGCAAGCAAGATAAATGACTAAAGATTAATGATTAATAACTTATCTAAAGTAATATCTCAGTTGCGATCGCGATATAGTAGACTTATCAGAAGAGCAATTACAGCTAGAAGCAAGTTTTTAGTTCAAACTGTGCAACTCGGCAATAGGTGCTAAACGCGACTAATTTGCTCTTCGGAACCTTCTACTCATGCTTTTCTAAATCCAATGCTTCCCTTGGGCGACAAGTCAGAGCATTGGCTCCCAAACCCAGGGAGAAAGGAGCGATCCAGAGGATTGTCAGTTACCTTAATTCACTCCTAGGTAACTACATCAGTTCTCTAGTCTTGAGGCTAAGTTAGAGTTTTTGCTTACGAGTGTGATATTGGGTAGCTTTCATCGAGAGAAATAGCCTAAGTACCCAAATACACTGCCAGTTTTTGAGGAAATTGAATGCCAAAGCAAATTATTATTGCAGAGCAACATCGGCTTGCCGCCGTCTTTTGGGAAGATCAAATTCAAGAACTGGTGGTTGCAACTGGTAACCACCAAGTTGGTGATATTTATCTGGGCATTGTAGAAAATGTCTTGCCTGGGATAGATGCGGCTTTTGTGAACATTGGAGACCCAGAACGCAATGGCTTTATTCATGTGACCGATCTCGGTCCTTTGCGCCTGAAACGTCGCTCCGGTGCGATTACTGAACTGTTAACTCCCCAACAGAAGGTCTTGGTACAAGTAATGAAGGAGCCGACGGGTAATAAAGGACCCCGGCTCACTGGGAACATCAGTTTACCAGGTCGTTATTTAGTAATGATGCCTTACGGGAGGGGCGTCAACTTGTCCCGGCGGATCAGGAACGAAAACGAGCGCAATCGCCTCCGAGCTCTAGCCATACTCATCAAACCTTCAGGTATGGGATTACTAGTACGCACGGAAGCAGAAGATAAAGCTGAAGAAGCTATCATTGAAGACCTCGAAACCCTGCAAAGACAGTGGGAAGCTATTCAAGAAGAAGCGAATTCCGCTAGGCCGCCAGCTCTACTAAACCGAGATAATGATTTTATTCAGCGGGTTCTCCGGGATATGTACACTTCCGATGTCAATCGGATTGTCGTAGATTCCAACGGTGGCTTGAAGCGAGTTAAATTACACTTATTAAGCTGGAGTGGGGGTCGTTCGCCAGAAGGGGTCTTGATTGATCATCACCAGGATCGCATGTCGATTCTGGAATATTTCCGGGTTAACGCTGCCATCAGAGAAGCCCTCAAGCCGAGAGTAGATCTACCTTCTGGCGGCTACATCATTATCGAGCCAACAGAAGCTCTCACCGTAATTGACGTTAACTCCGGCTCCTTTACCCGCTCCGCCACAGCGCGAGAGACAGTACTTTGGACGAACTGCGAAGCCGCTACTGAAATTGCTCGCCAATTGCGTCTGCGTAACATTGCTGGGGTGATCATCGTTGACTTTATTGACATGGACTCCCGCCGGGATCAACTACAAGTCCTAGAACATTTCAATAAAGCTTTGAGAACAGACAAAGCCAGACCCCAGATTGCTCAACTCTCAGAACTCGGTTTAGTCGAACTAACTCGCAAGCGCCAAGGTCAAAATATCTATGAGTTGTTTGGTCAAATCTGCCCCACCTGTAGCGGCTTAGGGCATGTAGTTCGCCTCCCAGGTGAAGCCTCTCAGTACCCAACTAATGGAGGCGTAGAACCTCCTGTCCGCGTTGAGTTGAGGGAACCTCGAACATCTGATGTTCCTGGACAATTTGATCTGCCTTCACTCCAAGACCCTGAGCCAATTGAGCTCTTACACCATCCCAGCTATCAAGAGCAAGGACTAGGCAATAATATTCGCCGCCGCCGTCGTCGCATTGATGAAACTTTGCCGAAAGATGAAGGGATGAGCAGAGTACCTTCTCTACCAATTCCTGCTTCTCAAAGGTTGTCTGAGTCAGGGGAAGCGGATCTGCCTCGTTTTGGCAGAAGGCTTTCTAAGGAACTATCTTTTCCTAATAGTAACGGCGAAGGGGGAAGAAATTCCCTATCAGATGAAGGAGAATCACCAGCAAAACCCCAGCTAATTAAGGCTTATAAAGAAATTAAACCTCCAGAAGTAGTCTCCGTTGAGATGACTCCAGAGGAACAAGATGTTTATGCTTTAATGGGAATTTCTCCATTAGTAAGGTTAGAGCGGGACTTCAAAGATAATCGATCGGTCATTGTTTCTGTGGTACTTCCAGGGGAAGCAAGCAACACAGAAAATGCTAGTTCAGCACCAGTAGAATCTTCCACACAAGCCAATGCTGTTTCCCTAACATTATCAATAGAAGAAGACACTCCAGTAACACAAGAAGAAGATACTCCAGTACCAACAGCAGAAGACACTCCCGAAAAGGTGCTAGTAACGACTTCTGTTGCAGCAGCTGAGACAGAAACACCAACTGATTCTGCATCCAATACTGAATCACAAGTTAGTCCTCCTTTAATCCGCCGCCGTCGCCGTCGTTCCTCAGCAGTGGAAAATGAAGACAAGGATGAAGCGTAAAGATGAACAAAACTGATCAGTTGGGTATTTCAACAAAAGGAGGAAAAAAAAATTCTGACCAAACTCAATTACCTCAACCAGATCCAGAAACTTCATCTCTAATTTGTGAGCTGCCAACCCTGTCTGAGCAATTGGTTGCTGGTGTCGATGAAGTTGGACGAGGGGCTCTCTTTGGTCCGGTAGTAGCGGCAGCGGTAATCTTACCAGCATCTGCCCTGCCGCAACTAGCCCTTGCAGGCGTCAAAGACTCTAAGCAATTGTCTGCTTCCCGACGCCTCAAGCTGGCTCAAGAAATTCAAAGACAAGCAATCGATTGGAAAATTGGCTATGCCACTAGGGAAGAAATTGACCAAATCAATATTTTGCAGGCATCCCTATTAGCGATGAAGCGAGCAGTACTGAAGCTGCAAGTCAAGCCTGATCTTTGCCTGGTTGATGGGAAACAATCTTTAAAGGAACTACCTGTACCCCAGCAAAGTATGATCAAAGGAGATCAGCGATCGCTAGAAATTGCTGCTGCTAGTGTGGTTGCTAAAGTATGGCGCGATGATTTGGTGATGCGTTTAGCTATCAAGTATCCCAATTATGATTTGGCGGCAAATAAGGGATACGGAACTCAGCGACACCGATTAGCACTGCAACAACAAGGTCCTTCACCCCAGCACCGCCTCTCCTTTCGTCCCTGTCGGTTGAATATTAGAGCAAATATGGGTTAGCCTGCCCCAGAGATGGGGAGATGGGGAGATGGGGAGATGGGGAGATGGGGAGATGGGGAGATGGGGGATAAATTCCTTGTTACTTGTTACTTGTTACTTGTTACTTATTCTCCCAATCTCTACCTAAATCCTCAATCCCTGCTCCTGTAAACAATACACTGCTGCTGCATCAGTGAGATTGTATTGCAAAGGGGTCACAGAAATATAGCGATCGCGAATTGCCTGAACATCTGTAGGTATTTCAGGAGGAAGATGGAGATGATCCGGTTGTTCCATATCCTCGATAGCTTCACCAACTAACCAGTAATAAGTCTTGCCTCGCGGATCGGCTCGTTTCTCAAAAGTCTCGATATAGCGACGAATCCCTTGGCGGGTGATTTTGACCCCAGCTATTTCTGAGAGTGGCAGTGGTGGTACATTAACATTCAACAGCGTTGGCTCTGGCAGTGGTTGTTTGTGGATCTGGTCAACCAAAGTTTTGGCAAACGTTGCCGCCCCTTGAAACTCTTGAGAAGTATTGTTAGCCAAACTAAAAGCTATACTGGGAATTCCTTGGATAAACCCTTCCATTGCGGCTGACACAGTTCCAGAGTAGAGAACATCAGACCCTAGGTTACCACCGTGGTTAATGCCAGCAAGGACTAAATCCGGTGGGCTTTCCATTAAACCCCATAACCCTAGTTTCACACAATCAGAAGGAGTTCCTGAACAAGACCAAGCCATGACTTTGGGATGAAAAATACTCTTGACAACTTCAGCACGGATGGGTTCGTGAAGAGTTAAACCATGACCTGTCGCAGAACGCTCTCGGTTGGGACAAACAATGGTGACTTCATGACCTACTTCAGCAAGAGCATCAGCGAGGCTGCGAACACCCAGAGAGAAAATACCATCATCGTTGCTGACTAGCAATTTCATGAACAATTTCCACTGAACAAAGGAATGTCATTGTTAGATTGTGACATACTCTTAAGCAAATAAACCCAAGTATTTCAATATCAAACTCGTCACATGCAAAATACCCGTCTCAATAATCTGTTTAGTGCTATCTTAACCAGGCTAGGACTATGGTTGACTAATCCCTGGCGACGTATCTCCTTGTCTTTGATTAGCTTCCTTTTAGGCTTTTTCCTGGGAACAGGGGTTGCCACAACTGTGGGACAAGCAGCTGGCTGGGATATAATTGCTGCAGCGATATTGCTTTTGGTCACAGAAGTCTCTAGCATAATTATTTATGGTAGCAGGCGACGCAAACAAACCACTGAAGAGTTGAATAACTCCTCTTGGTTTGCTGAAATAGTGAATTCGTTGAAAATTGGCTTTAGTTACAGTTTATTTGTCGAAGCTTTCAAGCTCGGCTCATGAGAAGGGTGTGCTGCATAAGTGTGGAAGTTTTGTCAGGCATAGCTTTCAACCATTTTTTTTAGCCCAAGTGCAGTGAAAATAGTATCTAATAGGCTCAAAAACTTTGCACTTTCGTTGAGATTAACTTAAAACTTGTTACTTGTTACTTGTTACTTGTTACTTCCTCAAGTGCTCACCCTTTTCAGCCCTTAATGCCGTCTGCGGAATATCCCAGTCATATTGATTCCTGTGACTAACATCCCCATCAATCCCAAGCCTACCAACAACACATAAATTGGCTTAAAGAAGTTACCAAGGTATGAACCTTGATGGATAATTAAAAAAATACGTGTCTGATCAATAGAAAGTCCCAACCAACTTCTGCCCAAGCGGTATAATAAGCCCGTGACCGCACTAACTGTCAAAGGTAAGAAAATAATTGGTGCTACTAGCCGGTGTACCTTACGCCAATTCAGTTTACTACCTGTTCGCCCAGGACGAGAACTGCCGAATAACTTGGTCATTGTCAATCCACTGACAATCATACCTAGCAACCCCAAACCCACCAACAACACATAGACAGGCTTGAGTTGCTCTCCCAGATAGGAACCCTGATGGACTGACATTAAAAACTTGCCTTGTTCAGGGGAAAGGCTAAACCAACTGTATCCCAAGCGGTAAAATATGCCAGTGAGAGCAGAGAGGAGTAAAGGGAGGAAGACAATCGGAGCAATTTGGCGGTGCAGTTTGCGCCACTTTAAATTGGACATGAGTTTACGACTCTGCTTAGCATCAGAGTAAGCCGGATTTACTGTAACAGAAGAAAAATTAGAATTGATTTTATCCTAACTGAGGTATTCAGGATTTTAGGTATCCTGACGGTTCAGAAATTTTTCTAATTGTAACAACTATGAGTAATTGGCCAAAATTTGACTGCTATGGCTATTTAATAGAAAGGGAGTTAGGTTCCAATCGTACAGGAGGGCGAGTAACTTATCTAGCACGGGATATGAATACCCAGCAGCAAGTTGTGATTAAACAGTTTCAGTTTGCTAAAACTAGCTCAACTTGGTCAGATTATAATGCCTATCACCGAGAAATTGAAGTTTTGCAAGGGCTCAAGCATCGGGGTATACCTTGTTACCTCAATGCCTTTCAGACAGAAGATGGTTTTTGCATGGTACAAGAATATAAAAATGCTTCAACTATCGCGGCTTCCCGTAGCTTTAATCCAAACGAGATTAAGCAAATTGCAGTCTCTTTACTAGAAATTTTAGTCTACCTACAACATAGAATTCCCCCAGTAATTCATCGAGATATTAAACCAGAGAATATCTTGGTTGATGAGCAAATGAATGTTTATCTGGTGGATTTTGGTTTTGCGAGAATTGGTAATGGCGAAGTGGGAGTAAGTAGTGTGGTTAAAGGAACCTTAGGGTTTATGCCTCCAGAACAACTCTTCAATCGTCAACTAACGGAAGCCTCCGATTTATATGGCTTGGGTATGACCTTAATTTGTCTACTTACAAGAACCAAGTCTGTTGATATTGGTAATTTAGTTGATATCACCTATCGCATTAATTTTAAACATTTACTGCCCAAGCTTAACTTCCACTGGGTTAAGTGGCTAGAAAAGATGGTTGAACCCAAACTTCAAGAGCGCTTTCCTCATGCTGAGGCGGCTCTAGAAGCCATTCCTGCTTCTCCAATGCGGTTACCAAAAGCTAATTTTAGCCAAACTAGCCTGGAATTCACTGCTATTCAACTAGGAGAAAAACTTACTCAAGCGATCGCAATTCACAATCGAGTTCCGGAAACGATGCTTTCTGGCATATGGGAAGTTGCACCTCATCCTCAGGACCCACCCCATACACCTGACTATCATGACTGGATTTCCTTGGAACCAGCCACATTTGCAGCTAATCAAACTGAGTGTCACATTACTGTAAATACCAGTAAATTAATGGCAGGTCAAACTTACACTAGGAAAATTTTACTCCACAGCAATACTTTACCAGAAACCCATACTCTCACCCTGCAAGTTCAAACTGCGCCTATGCCTATTAGAACAGAAAAATTACCTGTAGGTATCCTTGCTCTACAGGGTATATTTTCCCTAGTAGTGGCGGGAATTGTCTCTTGGAGCGTGTCCACATCGGCAACTTTTGTAGAAGCTCCAGTTGCAGCAAGTATTGGCGGGATAGCTGGCGCTGCGGTTGGTTGGGAAGCCGCCGCTTGGTTGATGGCAACAGCGGGAGCGATAACTGGTGCGAAAGCTGGGTTTTTCGCTGGTGTTGTGGCAGGGATTGTTGCCTCAATGATGGTTTTGACTGGAAGCGTGGTAACAGGTGGAACCACCGCTTTAACTGGAGCTTTAGGTGGACTTATTGGGGGAGTAATTATTGGAGTTGCTACTGGTATTGCCGTGGAAAAGTTGATGGCAAGGGGGTGGGATGAAGGATTTACTATCTGGCTCTCACTTTTGAGTGCGGCAGTGGGAAGTACTCTAGGAATAGGCTTAGTAGCAGGATTCCTCAATTCTTTGGTAATTGGGGCTGTGGTAGGGACCGGCTTACCGTGGGTAGCGATGATGATTCACCTCAATTTACGGCGAACTAGATTAATTGCTGAGTATCGCCGAAGTGAGCGGTATTTGATTAAGCCTTAATATAGCAAAAGGCAGAGGGCAGAGGGCAGAAGGGAAAAGATTGACAGGTATAAGTTTTAGAATTTTGCGTTGTGCGAAATGTCGGCTGTATACAAATGACCAATGACCAATGACCAATGACAAGCGACAAATGACCAATGACAAACGACAAACAACAAACGACAAACAACAAACCTCTAAAAGTTCTACAAATAGTTCCCTCAATTTCCCTAGTGTATGGTGGCCCTAGCCAAATGGTGCGGGGACTCTCTGCTGCTCTAGCATCCCAAGGAGTTGAAGTTACGGTACTGACGACAGACTCCAATGGAGATAGCGGTCAACCACCGTTAGATGTGCCTCTTGAGCAACCAGTTGAGCAAGATGGTTATCAGGTGTGGTACTTCCGTTGCTCCCCCTTTCGTCGTTACAAATTTTCTTGGGCTCTGTTGCGTTGGCTAGAGCAACATGGGCAAGAATTTGACCTGGCTCATATTCATGCCTTATTCTCCCCAATAAGTACGGCAGCAGCAATGGTAGCCCGTAAGCAACAGCTACCCTATATCTTACGTCCCTTGGGCACTCTTGATCCCGCTGACTTACAGAAAAAGCGATCGCTCAAGCAAATCTACGGGTTACTACTAGAAAAACCAAACTTAGCAGGAGCAGCAGGAATTCACTTTACTAGTGTTCAGGAAGCCAAAGTTTCCGAGCGATTCGGGACTAAAACACCGGATTTGGTGATTCCTCTAGGAGTAAATTTGCCAGTTTTGCCCCCCAAGGGTAAGGCTCGGACTGAATTGAACATTCCTGATGATCAGCCTTTGGTGCTGTTTATGTCTCGCATTGAGCCGAAGAAGGGACTCAATTTATTGCTCCCTGCCCTAGAAAAATTGTTAGTAGAGGGTATCAATTTTCACTTTGTCTTAGCAGGAACCAATCCTCAAGACCCAGATTATGAGCAGCAAATTGTTCAACAGATTCAGACTTCACCACTCTCGTCTTGTACCAAGGTTACTGGTTTTGTGACTGGTGAGCTCAAGGCAGGATTATTACAAGATGCTGATTTATTTGTCCTACCCTCTTACTACGAAAACTTTGGTATTGCCGTTGCCGAAGCGATGGCTGCTGGGACACCAGTGGTGATTTCTGACCAAGTTCATATCTGGCAAGATATTAGTAATGCCGAGGCAGGGTGGGTTAGCCCTTGTGAAGTCCCTGTCTTAACTCAGCTCTTAAAAGAAGCACTTTTGGCTCCTAGGGAACGGCAGCGACGGGGAAAAAATGCTCACCAATGCGCTGTGGCTAACTACAGTTGGGGAGCGATCGCACAACAAATGATTCAGGCTTACAAAAAAGCCACTGCATATCATATTTAAATAATAATTACAATACTCTAAAGTAGTATTTACAAAAAACAAATAGAGGGATTATGGTGACGATTACCGTACAAATCCTGAAATCTACATAAATTAAAGCTTTCAAGGATCCATATCAGGCAAGTAGACTTTAGAATAATGCAGTGAAACTTCGATCCTGCGGGTGTTTCCGAGATTTTGAGATGAAAGCCCAACTCTTAAGGAGCACTCATCACTGTTGATCTTGACCTGTAGCCTAGAAAAATAAGGAGATAATTAATGAACAAAGGCGAATTAGTTGATGCAGTGGCAAATAAAGCAACTGTGACCAAAAAGCAGGCAGATGCAGTGTTATCTGCGGCACTGGAAACGATTATGGAAACTGTTGCCGAAGGTGACAAAGTCACTTTGGTAGGATTTGGCTCTTTTGAGTCACGGGAGCGCAAAGCCCGTGAAGGTCGCAATCCGAAAACTGGTGACAAAATGGAAATTCCAGCAACCAAAGTTCCTGCCTTTTCTGCTGGTAAATTGTTTAAGGAGAAAGTAGCACCACCTAAAGAATAATTTTCTAAACATCTATTCTTGAAGCGACCAACTCACGGGGGAAATTTAGCCTGGGCAGCATCACTAGCAAGCTGTCCCCCTTCCGTCATTCTTGATTTTTCGGCTAGCATCAATCCCTTAGGTCCACCAAAAACAGCGATCGCGGCTATTGAGTCTGGGCGGCAAGACTTGGTAGCCTATCCTGACCCCAATTATTACCAGCTAAGAGTTAGCTTGAGTCAGCTGCATCCGACTCTAGACCCCGACTGGATTCTACCCGGTAACGGCTGTGCAGAGTTGTTAACCTGGGCTTGTCGGGAACTGGCACAACTGGAAGAAACTTGCCTGATTACCCCAGCCTTTAGTGACTACCGGAGGGCGCTCAAGGCATTTGCTGGCAAAATTAGGGAGTATCTTCTGGAATTGGATATTGCGGGATGCCCAATTCCTAATCTGTTATCCCCAAACCCCAACTTCTTAGGCTTGTTGCTGAACAACCCTCATAATCCTACTGGTTGCTTATGGGACAAAGAGGAGATTTTGCCCTATTTGGAGCAATTTGCCCTGGTGGTAGTAGATGAAGCCTTTATGGACTTTCTACCTCCCACTCAGCAGCAAAGTCTGATACCAATGGTGCAAGAGCATCCCAACTTGGTAATTTTGCGATCGCTTACTAAGTTTTACAGTCTTCCTGGGTTGCGCATTGGTTATGCCGTTGCTCACCCGGAGCGGCTACAAAGGTGGCAGCAGTGGCGGGATCCCTGGTCAGTGAATGCTTTGGCTGCAGCAGCAGCTAGAGCTGTAGTCCAAGATACAGAATTTCAACAAACAACTTGGGCATGGTTAGAATCAGCGCGATCGCAGCTATTTCAAGGTCTGATGCAGTTACCCGGTCTGCAACCTTACCCCGGTGCTGCTAACTTTTTACTAGTAAAGTCTGAACAGTCGAGTTCACAGTTACAGGAAAAACTACTCAAGCAAAGCCAAATCCTAATCCGTGACTGTCTCAGCTTTCCGGAATTAGGCGATCGCTTCTTCCGAGTAGCAGTACGCACACCATTAGAAAACCAACGGTTATTAGAAGCTCTATCTGTTATTTGTCATTTGTAATTTGTTGTTTGTTGTTTGTTGTTTGTTGTTTGTCATTTGTACCAATAGCTCTCTTGCAAAATAAAAAGGAAATCAATTTGACTCAAAACAAATCCATTCCCAATTCCCAATTCCCAATTCCCAATTCCCAATTCCCAATTCCCAATTCCCAATTCCCCAATTATTAATTATTAATTATTAATTATTAATTGTTAAATGGCTGTTGACTACGATCTCATCGTTATTGGGGGCAGTACTGCTGGTACTTATGCTGCTTTGGCTGCCGCCCATCTGAATGCTCGTGTTGCCTTGGTAGAACCAGAAGACATCCAAAGCAACTGGTTGGGCTATGGTAATATTTACAACCTGGCATTAACTCAGATTGGGCATATTATCCAGCAGGTATACAAGGCTCCTCAATTTGGTATCCAATCTTCAAGCTATGGGTTGACGGAACAGGGAAAAGTCCCATCGATTAACCTGCCGGAGGTACGGGAATGGATGCAAACAGTTGTTAACAATTGTTCAGAGCGCTATTCTCCTGCTATCTTGGCTTCTTTGGGTGTCGATGTGATTACTGGTAAGGGTGAATTTTGCCGCCGCCCTTACTTAGGCTTTGTTGTCAACAACCGGCGTCTGCGGGCTCGTGCTTATTTGATTGCCACAGGTTCTCGTCCCACTATTCCTGATATACAGGGACTGCAAACTATTGGTTATCTTACCCCAGGTGATATTTGGCGGAAAGAGAGAGTTGAAACGAAGGAGAGTGGGAGCGAGGAAGAGTGGGAAAACGCGAAAACAGACGCGGGGACGCGGGGACGCGGGGACGCGGGGACGGGAAATTCCCACCAAAATTTCGTTCACCCCCCAGAAATCCTCTCCCAATTACAGGGTAACTGGGTAGTCATTGGAGGTAGTTCAATAAGTATCCCACTGGCTCAAACCTTAAGAAGGTTTAATTGTCAGGTTACCTTAGTAACTCAAGCTCCCCAAATCTTCACCAAAGAAGACACTGAGGCATCTCTCTTAGTACAAGCACAGTTAGAGTCTGAGGGAATTGAGGTTCTTACTCAAAGTCCAGTTACCCAAGTAAGGCAGATTGAGAATAAAAAGTGGGTTCAGGCAGGCAATCGAGCAATTGAAGCAGATAAAATTTTGTTGGCTACTGCTCAACAACTGAATTTGGAATCTTTAAATCTAGAAGGGGTTGGAGTTACAGTTAACCAACAGGGGTTGCAGCTGAATAATAAACTACAAACCACTAATCCCCGTATTTACGCTTGTGGAGATGTTACTAACGGCTATCAATTTGTCCATATTGCTGAGTATGAGGCTAGTATTGCCTTGAAAAATGCTCTGTTTGCCCCAGTTTTTCAGGTCAATTATCAAAATATTCCCTGGGCAATCTACTGTCAACCCCAACTAGCAGGGGTAGGTTTGACAGAGAAACAAGCAAGAGAGCGCTATGGCAAGGATGTTTTGGTATTAAGGCAATATTTCAAGACTTTGGACAAAGCTCAACTGTTAGGAGAAACTACCGGGTTTTGCAAATTCCTGGTGCGTCGCAATGGAGACATTGTTGGAGCATCCCTAGTGGGAGCTGAGGCTAGTGAATTGATTGGAGCGATCGCGCTGGCAATGCAGCAGAACATTAAATTGGCTGCGATCGCTAAATTACCCCACGCTTCTCCTACTTTATCAGAAATTTTCTACAAAACTGCGATCGAGTGGCAGCGGCAACGTCTTAGTAGCAACCAGGCTTTACAAAACTTACTGGAATCTTTCTTCACTCTACGACGTAATTGGTCTAAATAATGAATAATTAATAATGAATAATTAATAATGAATAATTAATAATATTCTCAGACTATGATTTTCAAAGTCTAAAACCTAACACCTAAAACCTAACACCTAAAACCTAACATCTAACACCTAACACCTAACATGGTTCAAACTCTCAAAGCCCAAAATATAGATTTACGCTATCTAATTGAAAACTTCAGTCTTCAGCGTATACGAGATGAGCAATTCTTTTGGGAATGGCAATCCAGTCTCCCAGAATTGACAGATATTGAGAAACAACAACTTGATCGCGTACAAGAGGGATATTTCAATTTGGTTGAATATCCTCCCTTATTGGAAAATGTGGTCAAGTTAACAATTGTCAGCCCTCTCTTATTTATTGCTGGGTTATATTTATCCCCGTTTCACCTAAGAGCTGAAAAATCAGTGGAGATTCGGTCAGAGGATAAGGGGGTTATAATTGATGGCAGAATTGATATTCTAGTTTTGAAACAAGGTTTTTGGGTAACAGTTATTGAATCGAAGCAAATTTCTTTTTCTCTAGAAGAAGGACTTGCCCAAATTCTGACTTATATGCTGGCTGATCCCCATCCTGAAAAGCCTACTTTTGGTATGATTACCAATGGTGTTAATTTCAGGTTTGTTAAGTTAGTCAGAGAAGAAACCCCCAAGTATGCTCTATCCGATGAGTTTGTGATTGATAACCGAGGGAATGAGTTGTACAGTGTTTTGCAAATTCTCAAGTATTTGAGTCAATTAGGGGGATAAACAACATACCTCATAGCAGAGTAAACTGCTGTATTGGTTGTAATTTTTCTGTTTTTTTGCTATTATTCGGATAATGGAATAGGTGTGCGCCTGTAATCGCCAATTCATAAACCACAAAGGCACATTCTCCCTAGGAGTTCCTGAAGGGTAGTACCTATCGTAGGGTGTGTTAGCGCAGCGTAACGCACCAAATTTGTATAGAATCATTTTAAAAATCGCTTAAATTAATTGCCGGTTGGTAGCTAGCCTATTCGCTATCAGTGTGCGGATTTAGTTATTCTGACCGGGGAGATGCTGACAGGGCGGGTTTTGATTGGAAGATTCGGGTCAAATGGTGTAAATTGTCTCTAAACCCGCCCCTACAAAAGCCCTACAAACTCCCCTACACAATACAGGCGTACACAATACTGCTCGCTTAAGAGAGTGTGGGGAGTGTGGGGAGTGTGGGAGGTGTGGGAGGAAGGAAAGCGAGGGAGAGGGATTCGAGCTTATCCGAGCAGTATTGCAGGCGTACACCTATTCCATTCCCATAGGGAAATGCGATCGCTTGCTGCACTTTGTCAAATTCTGGACTGGCAAGATGCCAGTTCCACAGTACTAGCTCCCATCCCTTGAAGGGGTGCAAATTGATTGGTGACTTCACTAAGTAGGGCTTGCTGTATAAGTGTGTAAGCCATACCAGAGAAAGGTTTCAATCATGCAGCAAGCCAAACACGTCCCAGGAAATCTGGTAAAATAGCTCAAAATCCTTGCACCACCATCAGGGACAATGTA
>JAAHHL010000690.1 GCA_010672185.1 Caldora sp. SIO3E6
CTGGAGGTCAGACGTGTGGTCTTCGGATGGCAGGAGGCAGGAGGCAGGAGGGGAATAGGAGGCAGGAGGCAGGAGGCAGGAGGCAGGAGGCAGGAGGGGAATAAGAGGCAGGAGGCAGGAGGCAGGAGGGGAATAGGAGGCAGGAGAAGAGTGTTCCTTACCTAAAAAGAAGTCAGCAAACGTGTCATATCAAGGAATTCAGGCATCTCGTTGTCATTTCTAGTTTCAGCAAGAGTAAGCAATTATTGATTGATGCAAAATTTATATGCACAACAACTTAGTCAATTGGGTGGTTTTGGGTTCAGTTACCTTTGTAGCTAGCTGGATACTGGGTTTGCTGTGGAACCGAGATCAAGCTTTGCTCATAGGAGCAATCGCTGTTCCTGCTAGCTATATAGGAGCCGTAGTTGCTCACAAACGAAGTATTAATCAGGAAAAGCGGCTCAGAGGTTCTTTAGTCCATGAGATTCAAGTACTGGAGAAAGAAGAAATGCAGTTGCTAGAGTCTCTGGCTACAGCTACAGCGACAAGGCGAGAAATAGAAGCCAGTATCCATGCCTTACAATCTGAACGCGGCCAACTCCTCGATCGAGTCTCTGAACTTCACGACCAAAGGAGTAAAATCTATCAAGAACTAACTTATTTTCAGCAATACAAGCAACAGCAAGAAGCAGATTGTTACTACCTGCAAGCCCAAGTTAAACAACTTGAAGAACAGCAATTTGAATTGAACCAATCCCTCTCTACTAAAGATACCCAAATTCACCAAGCAGAAACTCGCTTGAAACGTTTGGTAGAAGAACAGGAGGAGCGACAAACTCAAATTATCCACAAACAGCAACAACAAGAACAACTCAACCAAGAACTAATCGAACTCGAACTGCATAAACAGCATTTAAGAGAAGAAACTGACAATTTACAGACACAAATCCAAGTACTGGAGCAACATCAGGAAGAGTTAGATCAAGCTATATTGTCTTTACGGTTACAGAAACAGCAATTTGAAACTGACTTGACTTTAGGAAAGACTCAATTCCAGGAACTGCAAAGTCAAGTTGAGCAACAGCAGCAGCAACAGCAGAAACTTCAGCAAGAGTTGGCTACTTTAGAAAAAGGAAAACAGCAGTTAGAAGTATATTGTCGCCAACTGCAAACTCAGATTCACACTTTGGAAAAAAAGAAAATAGCAAGGAATTGAATTTAGAATTTAGAATTTAGAATGCTAAAATATAAAGAAATATTACAATCAGTCTAGCCCAATGAACTGCGTTGCTACCTCAAACCTGCAACCAACTCAAGACCATCGGCATCAAAACCATGCTCTTGGTTGTCAGCTGACGGTATTTTGCGATTTTGATGGTCCCATTGTCGATGTTTCCCGCCGCTATTACACTACATATCAACTAGCACTAGCTGCTACCCAAGCTTTTTACCAAGCTCAAGGCATTACCTTACCCATCAATTCTCTGAGCAAACAGCAGTTCTGGGAAATGAAGCGAAGCCGTATCCCTGATGTAGACATTGCGAGCAACTCAGGTTTACACCAAGAGCAAATTGATTTCTTTTTGTCCCGTGTAGTTGAAATAGTCAATCATCCTACCGTATTACATCAAGATAAGCTCCAGCTAGGAGTAAATTGGGCATTATCCTTACTCCATTCTCGGTGTGTCCGACTGGTATTAGTAACCCTGCGCTCTCAGTCACAAGCTACGCAAATTCTAAGAAATCATGGTTTAACTCGTCTGTTTGGTGGCATCTACGGAACGAGCGATCGCCATGCTGCCTATCGAAACTATACTAACCTGAAAAAGCAACTGCTACAACAAGCAATGGCAGAACAATTGCCGTCATCTGAGCCAACAGGTTCAGCTTGGATGGTAGGAGATACAGAAGCAGATATTGTTGCAGCTCAAGCACTCTCCCTACCTACCATTGCTCTCACCTGTGGTATTCGTTCTTTTTCTTACCTCCAGCAATTTGAACCAACTTACATCTATACGGATCTACTTACTGCTGCTCAGCATTTGTTAGGTTTTAGAAGTAATCAGAGCCTAACGACGCTGGGAATAGGGAATAGGGAATAGGAAATAGGGAATAGGGAATAGGATAAAATTCTACGCCGAAAAAGAAGATAAGAAACAAGTCAGTTTACCTTAAAACCTCCTGCCTCCTGCCTCCTGCCTTCTGCCTCCTGCCTTCTGCCTCCTGCCTTCTGCCTCCTGCCTTCTGCCTCCTGCCTCCTGCCTCCTGCCTTCTGCCTCCTGCCTCCTGCCTCCTGCCTTCTGCCTCCTGCCTTCCTAAAACCTAATTCTGATAGGTTGGCATTGCTCCCGAATTCAAGCGCTGTAGATAATTATTGAGATCTTCCGTTACTTCTCCAGATAGTAAGTAGCAACCGAGTAGGTTAGGAAAAGCCATGGCGAAGAGCATCATGTCACTGAAGTCGATTACCGCTTGGAGGTTGACGATTGCACCAAGAAAGACGCAAGCCACAAACAAAATCTTGAAAACAATCACACTTCGATCGCTAAACAAATATCCCCAAGCTTTCTCTCCGTAATAACTCCAGGAAATCATGGTAGAGAAGGCAAACAGAGTAACTGCGATCGCTAAGATAATGGGAAACCAACCAATCACTTGTCCAAAAGCCTCTGAGGTTAGCTGTGCCCCCTGGGATTCAGACTCATAAACACCGGTAATGACAATCACCAGAGCGGTCATATTACAGATCACAATGGTATCAATGAAGGGTTCGAGTAAGGCAACTATCCCCTCTCTTACTGGCTCCTCGGTGCGAGCTGCGGAGTGAGCAATGGCAGCTGAGCCGATACCTGCTTCATTGGAGAAGCCACTGCGTTTAATTCCTTGCACAATGACACCAATAATACCACCACCAACTGCCTGGGGAGAAAAGGCTTGGGTAATAATTGTGCCAACAGCACCTGGAAGCTGAGGCAGGTTGGTAATGATAATCCAGAGGCAAGCAACAACGTAAATAATTGCCATTGTGGGTACAAGCCTACTAGTTACCGCTGCAATTCGGCTAATGCCACCAATAATTACTACTGCTACTAATGCCGCAACTATTATGCCGTAACCCCAATTTGGTAAAGCAGGAATAACCTCAGCCACCGCTGCATAGGATTGGTTGGCTTGGAACATATTGCCTCCGCCGAGGCAGGCTAGAATGCAGAGGATGGAGAAGAGGACAGCAAGACCTTGTCCTACAGGACGCAGTCCCCGATCCGATAAACCTTGGGAGAGAAAGTACATTGGTCCACCGTCAATCGAGCCATCTCCTCTAACTCTCCGGTACTTCAGCGCCAGGGTACATTCCGTAAACTTACTGCTCATACCAAAGAAGCCACCCAGGGTCATCCACAAAACGGCTCCTGGTCCCCCTGTCTGGACTGCGACTGCTACACCAGCAATGTTTCCTAACCCAACTGTTCCAGAGAGCGCTGTTGCCAGAGCTTGGAAGTGAGAAACATCTCCGTGATCATCGGGGTTATCGTATTTACCTTGTACTACATCTAGAGCGTGCTTGAAGGCACGGATATTGACAAAGCCGAGGCGAAAGGTGAAGAAAATACCCCCAACAATCAACCAGACGATAATGAAGGGAAAGCCAGCAATTTCAAAAAAGAATATCTTGGCCAAGACTTCCACAATTGCCGAGAAGATAGAATCAAGAAGAGCGAGAAAACCTCCTGGTGTCTCTTCATCCTGAGCTAGGACTCTAGTTGGTATAGCGATCGCTAGTACAAGGGACAACCCTAACAGATATCGGAAAGCTGTGGTGCTAGTGAGCCAGTGCCACAGACGATGAGCTCTGTGATTTGGTCGAATTTGAGCTTTGACTTGCTTGTGTTTTGTCATAGGGGACTAGGAAAATCTTACTTGACCTCTGGATGTCTTAATAAGCAATTAGAAATTCATTAAAGCAGACTTATACATCTTAAAACAAATTGAACTTAGCTGTTTTTTTTGTCAAAACATGGTATAATCCTTTAGTTAAAAATTATTTAAAATTAACAACCTGCCCTAGATCGTCGGTCTACTACTAAGAATTTTGCTTATTTCAGCCAATCAGAAGAGAAAAAAGAGTGTTGAAACGGCGATTTCCCGTTGGTAATCATTCCACTAGACCGACCCTCTAGTCGTTTAGCTACAATGGATTTAGTAACAACCGCCACTTATTAGGGACTTCCAAATAAAAAAACGTCCCATCGTTGGAGGAACTGAGGGAGCTGAGGGAGCTGTTAGCGCAGCGGAACGAAGTTCGGGAGCTGAGGGAGTAAGACAAGTCCAAAAATTGGGATGATTTATTTCTTGGAGTTCCCTTAATCAAGTTACAATATCCTACCAGGGAGGCTTTATGGAACTGCAACACGAGCAGGGGGAAATTATTGCCCAACGGTATCGTATTATCGACACCTTAGGGCAAGGTGGGAGCGGAACAACTTACCAAGCCGAAGACTTACAAACCGATCAACAGGTAGCACTCAAAGCTTTATA
>JAAHHL010000691.1 GCA_010672185.1 Caldora sp. SIO3E6
TCTGCCTTCTGCCTCCTGCCTTCTGCCTCCTGCCTTCTGCCTTCTGCCTCCTGCCTTCTGCCTCCTGCCTCCTGCCTCCTGCCTCCTGCCTTCTGCCTCCTGCCTCCTGCCTCCAAAGCACTAGAGCAACCCTTCTTGCTCAATTGTCTCAATCATCTGAAGAGCACGAGGGTCACCCAATTTTAGCAGTGCAGCTTTGGCATCTTCCTGAACTCCCAAATCTTCATCTTCAGCAAAAGCTTCAATCATTCCGTCAACAGCACCACCATAGATTGCATTCGAGGGTAGTTCCCGACACAGTTGCCCGAGAGCCCAAGCGCAGTTACTCCGCACCGCTGCTATCGAATCTTGTTTGAGGGAAGTAATTAGGGGTGGAATGCAGGCAACAATGTCCTCATACTCTAAATTAGCTATTTGTGCCAAAGAGCTAGCAGCCCATAAACGTACTGCGGAAATATCAGTTTTCAGGGAATCAATCAAAGGAAAGAGTGTACGGCGATCGTGAGAATTTCCCAGTGCCCAGACTACCCCCTTACGCACATAGCCATTGAAGTCAAGGTTGAGCTGTTTAATTAATGGCTCTACTGCTGTAGCGCTAGGATTGCGTCCGAGGGCATAGGCTGCACTTACCCGTACTAAGGGACAGACATCTGTCAACAGTTGAATTAGATAAGGAATTGCCCGTTCATCCTCAATTTCGCAAAAAGCTCTAGCTGCTAGCATTCGTTGGGGCGTCTCTAGTGACGTTAACAATGCTAGCATTGCTTCTGGGTCAGGCTTTTGAGTTTCTAACTCGGTATCAACCGGCTCTAAGTCATCTAGAGGGCTTTCTAGATCAGCCGCATCGTCGAGTAAACTCAGATCGTCATCATCATACATATATGGCTATACTTGCCTAGCTCTGCATAGGTTTTTGGGAACGGTGGAGTGGCTTGAGCATCCACAAGGATTGGGTTTGGTAGCCCAGTCCCTGGTAAAGATGCAAAGCCGGTTGGTTCCTCTGAAAGACTTGAAGACCAATTTGGCGATCGCCTCTTGCCTCTGCCCAATTTTCAGCATACCGCATTAGCGCTGAGCCAATGCCTTGGCGTCGGTATTTTGGCATCACGTAAAGCAAAAAAACATGAGCATGGCGATCCCCCTGTATCTGATCAACTGCATTCCCTAACCAGAGACAAGCAATTGGTTTTAACCAAGGAACAGTTGGTGAACCTGAGGAAGCAGCTGGTTCAGCTAACTCCACCCACCACAAAGGTGTTTCTTGAGAAAAATACTTTTCCACGGTTATTGCTAAATGGGAAAAGTCATCCTGCTCTGGGAAGAGTTCTTGGTAACTCAGCTGCATAAACTTCAGCAAGGTTGCCTGTTCTCGACCTAAGCCTGGACGTAGGCGATAACCTGGTAATATTTGCTCAAACACCAGTGCTTGCAAAAAGGTAAACAGATCTAGAAAAAGTTTGCTCATCCACCGTGAGCAGACTAGCAAGAGCATTCGCCGTTGGTGAATCCCAACTGACCGCATCAACCTCCTCAATCGGCGCAGGTGCTGCCATATCGTTGGGCAAAAAGATACGAGAGCTGACAGCTAATAAGGCAACCAAAAAGACCAGTACGATGAGGAAAGGGGCAATGTACTGACGAAACCAAGTCATAGTGTATAGTGAACCTACTCAGATATAACAGTTTGCTGGAACTTCAAAAATTTATCAAGTTCACTTTAATTCCATCCTACAGAGATCTTGCGAGAAAACCCATTTCCATAAATTTCCTCAAGTGAGGAGATTTTTAGTTCTCGATCATTTCCTGAACTTGTTTTTGAAGCTCCTGGTCATCTTTAACTAATGTCAAGATTTGATCATAACGCTCTACTTCTAAACCCTCTGTTTCAACTGCCTGCTGCATATTGGCGAGAGTCTCTTGCCGATTTTGCTTAATCTCGTTAATCACATTGTCAAATTTCTCTGATTCTTCCTGAGTAACTTCTAAATTCGGCTGCGCTTGCGGATTTTGCTGCGCTTGCAGAATTTCTCCAAATCGCTTTTGGCTAAAACCTGAACTCTGGACTATCCTGGAGACTGCTTGTCTGGATTCTTGCTCTAATTGCCAAACTTGTTTGAATGCATTAGCAAATTTCTGCAACTCCTCTGGGCTAATATTTCCCTCAGAGGCTTGTTTGAGTTGACTGGTTACTAAATTTTCCTGGCTTTGGGTTAAACCAGGTAGGCTGCTTCCCAGTAATAGAGCAAGAACTGTAGCACCTGTCAGAAGTTGTTTGAGCATATCAATTTTTGGCTTTTGAGTTCTTTTCAGCTTATCGCGTTCATCAAGATTCCTGCTTGTCCCCATTCAATGGTGACAAGTTAAAAGGTCGTGCATTTTGTCAACTCCCATATATGGCGTAGTGGTTCTAAAAAAAACCTATATATGGAAATACTCCAAGGGTTAAGGAAAATTGTATTCTTCTTCCTCCGCTCCTCCGCTCCTCCGCTCCTCCGCTCCTCCGCTCCTCTGCTCCTCCGCTCCTCCGCTCCCTTGACAACGACGATTTTGCCTTAACTTGTCACCAAGGCCCTACACCCTAATGCAGAATGTGGGCTGTATCCTTGCTGTGGTTCTTCTTGCCGAAGTTTGTTGCAGGTAGTATGGAAGAGAATATGACAAGTGGCTGACAGTTGATGAGTAAGCGTGACAATCCAGTTGTATTAGTTTTGGCTTTAGTTGTTACTCTTGGTCTGATTGGAGGCGGTTTTTGGATATTGAGGGGAAGCTTACCAGGATTAATTTCTGGAGGCTCTGACCAAACTGATACTTCCAGGGAAACCAAGCAATTGACCATCTTGGGGGATACTTTTAGTGGCTACAGTACCTTTCGTAGTCCTGAGTTCCAGCAGGTTCTCCAGGAAGTAGGGTTGAGCCTCACTTATCAAGATGAATTTGATCAGGCCCAGAGAGCTCAACTCCTCAACCAAGGTAAAGCTGATTTATTTGTTACTACCCTAGACCAGTTTCTCAAACACCAACCCCAAGGGAAGATAGTAGGGTTAATTGACCGCACAGTGGGAGCAGATGCAGTGGTTCTGAATACGAAAAAGTATCCCAGACTGAAGTCACTGCTGGATTTAGACAAACTGGTGCAGGAAAAACAATCCCAAGGAAAGAACCTCAGCATTGCCTATGCAGGAGATACCCCCAGTGAGTACTTAGCTTTGGTACTAAGTACTAAATTCGAGGCGTTGGACTTGTCAGATTTTGAGGTGAAAGAAGTGGCAGATGCTTCTGAGGCTTGGCAGATGTTACGAGATCCAAATGAGAATGTCGCAATTGCTGTAGTCTGGGAGCCTTTTGTCACCCAAGCGCGTCAGCAGGGCTATACTGTCGTCTTATCCAGTAAAGATGCACCCAAAGCAATTGTGGATGTGATGGTTGCTTCTAACCAATTAATTCAGTCTCAACCTTCAAAAATTACTGAACTACTAGAAGCTTACTACCGCCGTATTGATGCCAATGTCCGCCAGCCTTCCCAGTTACAGAAACAAATTGCTGAGGATGGTAATTTAGCGACCAAAGATGCTGCTACGGTTTTACAAGGTATTGACTTTTTTAGTGCTGTTGAAGCAAGGGATTGGATGAGGGATGGTACTCTCGAGAAAAGAATTGGTTCTACTGGAGCAGTATTGGTGCTGGCTGGGGAGATGAATCAGGTACCCCAAAATCCTCAAGAGTTGTTTAGCTCCCAGTTTATTAACAAAGCGGCAAGTAACACCGAAACCCTAATTGAGTTGGTGCGTGCAGATAACGCTGAACTAGCAGACAGACTAGCAGGCAAGGGGGACACCATTCCTGCAGCTCCGAAAGTGAATGCCAACAAGGTGGCAACAGCTCCTGATATCGGTAACTTACAAGTTAGAGGAGAAGTGAAATTTGATAGTGGTTCTGCGGAGTTAACCAATGAAGGGAAACAAACTTTGGTTAAGTTAGCCCAAGAAATTAAAGAATTCAATCCACAAACAGTTGCGGTACGTGTGATTGGTCATACTTCTAAAACTGGTGTTCCTGGATTTAACCAAAAACTGAGCCAACAGCGAGCACAGGTAGTGGTGAATGCTCTCCGTAATCAAGGTCTTCAGCACAATTTTGTGCCAGAGGGTAAGGGTTTTTCCCTACCAATGGCAGGGATTTCTCCAGAAGACCCTCGCCAACAACGCACAGAAATTCGCCTAGTCCGGATTAATTAGGGCTTGCTTCATCAAGTCCATTAACTCTGGTTTTGAAGTAATAAGTAATAAGTAATAAGTAATAAGTTAAGAGTTCAGGAGGAATTTACCGGTAAAAATGCAAGGTTTTTGAACTAAAAGATACCATACTACATTAGTCAGGGGATATCATGAAAATTCGTAAATTACTACCTCTGTGTGCTGTATTTGTACTCAGTTTGGTACTGACTCTCAGTTGCAATCAAACAACAGATACTCAGACTGCCAATACTGAAGGGAATTCAGGCACCCAGGCATCTGCCA
>JAAHHL010000692.1 GCA_010672185.1 Caldora sp. SIO3E6
TAAGGTCAGTGAGGGAGGCAGCGGTAATATTATTGATACGGTAGCGTTGGACTAACCATTGTTCGCCATCGTGCAAAGCTGCCAGAGGAATGTAGCGCAGTTGTCCATCCGGTGCGTAAATCAAGGTTTCGGCTTCGACTGCTTTCAGATCATTTTCTAAGGGTTTAATCAGCCAGTTGTAGAGTTGTTGTGCAGGGGTTTTGGCATCAGATGTCGAGTTTTGTAAGGCTTGGCGGAAGGCGAGTATGGTTTGAGATAGTTCTTTTTTGGTAACTTCAACAGTGCGACGAATTGGGGGAGAATCGGGGGTGGTGAGGATAAGTTCGAGGCGGTCTTCTAAAATTAGAGGATAGAGAAGAACAGCATTTTGTTGTAGATTCTTGAGGTTATCTTGGATACTGAGGAAGTCTTCTAAGTCATCGACTAAATCTGGTTTGCGTGTTTGGGACGTAAGTTGGTCAACTAGTGCTAAGACTTCCTCACTTTCGATAAAGTTATTGAAATCTGCGATAATTGTTTCTTGAGCCTTAACGAGTTCGGCAAGGCGTAGTTCTTCTTGAGAAGTGGGGTTGACTTTCTGTCGTAGTTGGGTGAGTTCTTTACCAAGGGCAATGGCTTGATCGAGGATGCCTTGGTAGCCATCTTTAATTTGTTGTTCTGGGGGTAAATTGGGTAAACCTTCAGCCGTTTCTTCATTACCTCGGACATTCCGTAAATACTCTTCAAGTTCTTGGACTTTGAGTAAATCGAGGACTCGTTGGGCTTCAATGATGCGGTTTTGTTGTAATAATAAGTCGGCTAAATGGCGATAATCTTCAGCAATGGTTTCGGTGTAGGATTCCTGGAATTGTTGGGGAAGTCCCCGGATATTTCCGCGTATTGCTTCTCTGGCATTGACAGATTGCTTGAAGACAATAATTGCTAATTCCGGTTGGTTCTGTTTTTCCAGTAATTTGCCAATATTATTAAGAGTACCCCCTGCACCTGCTTTGTCATCAATTTTCTGGGCAATAACTAATGCTTGTTGATAAAAGTCCCAAGCTAAGTCGTACTGCCCTAGCCCAAAATAAGCTCTGCCAATATTGTTGTTCAATACTCTTGCCATCGTCTGAGAGCCGAAGCGCTTGTTAAGGGTTAAACCTTGCTGGAAGAAATCTAAAGCTAATTCGTACTTTTCTTGCTGGAGGTAAACTGTTCCAATATTATTGAATGCTATTGCTTCCCGCTCTTTTTGGAATTCCTTGCCATCAATTGTCTTCAGAACCGCTAAAGCTTGCTGGTAGAAATCCAGGGCTAATTCATACTTTTTTAGTATATTATGAACATTACCAAGACTAAGGAGACTTACTGCTTCAATCTCAGGGTGGCCAAGCGCCCTCTCTCTATGCACTGAAACCTGTAAGGGTTTTCTGGATATTTCCAAGGCTTCTTGATAGGACTCCAATGCTAGTTCGTACTGTCCAAGCCGTTCATAAACCGTACCCATGTTGCTTTCGGATACCCCCCAGTTTCCTATAACTTTATTCCGAATTGGGAAGGCTTGTTGATAAGATGCTAAGGCTAATTCATACTCTCCCAAATTGGTATAAGCGATCGCCATTCGGTTGAGATTGTGCCATTCTGATGACTTAAAACCAAGTTGTCTAAAAATAACCAAAGCTTGCCCGTATTTCTCTATAGCCTCTCGATATTGACTTTGTGCGGCTAGCTGACGACCTTGCGTATCGTAAACCTCTCCTATAAATTTAAGGGTTAATTGTTCTCCATCGTCATCGCCAATTTCCCTTTGAATTGGTAAAGCTCGCTGGAAGTAATCCAACGCCTGCTCATACTCTTCTGTGCGCTCGTAAATATACCCAATGCGCCAGAGGGTTTCCCCCATGCCTGCCTTGTCGCCTATTTCTTGATAAATTAATAAGGCTTCAGAGAAACTCCTGAGTGCTCTGGCAAAGTTATCTCGGACATCTCCCCGATATACACCTTCTTGAAACAGGCGATCGGCTTTAGCTTTCTGATCTTGGTTTTGCTCGGAAAGCGTCTGTGCAGCTAAAGGTGAGATACTGAGGATAGATGGCAAAAAGGCAGTCCCGATGAAAACATTTTCACCACCATGAACGAACATTAATTTCTCCGCGTCCCCGTGTCCCCGCATCCCCGCGTCTATTTTCCAGGCAGGGGTTACCGAAAGCAGCAAAGTGGCAAAGCTGAGGCTGACTAGATGTAGACGCATAGTTCAGTCCTCCATCAAGGGAAAGCATAGATTAATCTTAATTTACCTATCTCTCATTAAGGGTCAAAATACGCAGGTGAGAACCCCGACTTCTTGAAGAAGTCGGGGTTCTGAGCCAGAAATCTAATAGTTATGAAGAGTAATCAACAATGAAACCGACTAACATAGTTAATCTGATGATCAGTATATGGATATTCAGTGGCTGGGGATGGGGAGTTACTCAAGCTGCTGAACCTAGGGCGTGTTTTCAAAGTCAAAAATCTGATGTAGGGGCAAAGCATTTGGGCGATAATTCATCAGTGAAACCTAAGTTATACAATCCAAATGCTTTGCCCTCCGACAGTTTGAAAACAGACCCTAGTCTAGGAAGTTCCTTTAAAGAGTGGTGTCAACAGCGAACCAGCTTGTCAGCCGAAGCAAGAATCACAGTAGAGGTACTCTTAGCAGAAGCAGAGACAAATGATTGTGAACTTGCTGCCAAGAATCTTTCGAGTCGCACTGAGCTTCGCCTCAACCAGAAAGGAATCACTGACCTGAGCCCCTTATCAGAACTTACAAATTTGGAGAAGCTTCACATCCGCTTTAATCAAATAACAGATGTCAGCTCTTTAGCAAGACTAACAAACTTGAAGTCCCTTGACCTTTATGGCAACCAAATAACAGATATCAGTTCTCTGACCAAACTTACCAACCTAGAGTGGCTTCCCCTTGGCAGAAACCAAATCACAGATATTAGCCCTCTGGCAGAACTCACCAACCTGATTGGGCTTGAACTCAACAAGAACCAAATCACAGATATCAGTCCTCTGGCAGGACTACAAAACTTAACTTATCTTGACCTCACTCAAAACCAAATCACAGATATTAGCCATTTAGCAGGACTCACAAATCTTGAGGTGCTTAGCCTCGGCGAAAACGAAATCACAGATATTAGCTCTCTAGCAGGACTCACGAATCTGGAGGTACTTGAACTCTGGGATAACCAAATCACAGATATCAGTTTTGTAGCAGAATTCACCAATCTAACCAGCCTTGACCTCACTCTCAACCAAATAGAAGATACCAGCCCACTGGCAGGACTAAAAAACCTGACGGATCTTCGCTTGAGCTTTAACCAAATAACAGATATCAGCCCTATTTCAGGGCTAACAAACTTGGAGTACCTTTTCCTCCAATACAATCACATAAAAGATGTCAGCTTCCTGGCAGGGCTAACAAAGCTGACGAGCCTTTACCTTGAAGACAACCCAATTCCTGCGGATAGCTTTGAAGGAATACTTAACTGCTCACCGCAACTGCGTTGCTCTATCGCCAATTGAAACAGGAGCAGATGTGAGTTAAAAACGATTCGCCCAAGCTACTTCTGGCATGGGAGATGAACTACAGCAGTTTGCTCTGCTATGAGGTACATTGTTTATCCCCCTAAATCCCCCTTGGAAAGGGGGACTTTTGTCTGCTGTACTTTGTTACAGCGCAAAGCGCTGTATCATTCCTCTGAAAACTCCCCAAAGCGTTTTCGATACCGAGCTAATAACGCTTCAGCTTGCTCAGCTCGCTGCTGTTCTTGCTCAGCTATCCATTGTTCATTATCAATTATTGAACTTCGGGAGCGTCTGGAGCGTCATGACTAACCCGTCATTTAAATGCATAACAGCTTAAACTTTTCCTATGTCTCTTAGAAGTTTGTAGCTCTTAAAATAAATGTCTAATTATCGCTCTATTTTGACACGGGTAGGTATTGTGCTGATCGCGGTTGGGATTCTCGAATTCTTGTATTTTTGGTATCATACACGTCATGTTACGATATGTAGATTATCATCATCAAATTCGAGTCCAACCGCTGAATCTGGCTCCGCACTATTAGTGTTCATGGGTCTACTTCTCCTCTGGGGCAACTTGAAAGCCGCTAGTGCCCTTACTTTGTGTATTGCTTTCTTTCTTCCTGACCTGGTCAGCGATCTGGTACGGCTTCCTTTTGCGTTTCCGGCAGAATTTTGGGTAATTTCATTTCGCATTGATCCGATTGGCAATTTTCTGCCTATCCTAGTGAAAATTATGGCGGTTGCTGTTGCTTGGTGGATCTACACACAGCTACGTGCTGAACCTGTAGTGTCAGCCTGTGTTAGAGCTGGTCATTTTTTTACCGCTACGAACCTTCTCAAAAAGTCTGGGGGCACTCGCCGAAAGTCAGGAGACTAATCAGTAAGGAATGAGGTGCGAGTGCCGCCAGACTTTCTTTCTCGCTCCTCGTAGCTGTTAAAATAAGTAGCTATGGGT